>JAGRHK010000011.1 GCA_020444985.1 Candidatus Competibacteraceae bacterium | reverse complement strand
TCGCTTCGTGATCTCCAATACCACGGAAGCCGGTATCGTCTACCGCGAACTAGCCCAACCCGCTCCCGGAGAATGGCCACAGAGCTTCCCGGCCCAAGTCACGGCGCTGCTGCTGGCGCGCTTCCAAGCACTGGGCGGTCGGCCCGATAGCGGTTTGGTGTTCCTGCCCTGCGAACTGATCGAAGCAAACGGCACCACCCTGCGCGAGATCGTGCTACACCATGCCAGCGACTGGGAGCTACCAGCGACCTTCCGCGACTGGGTCCAGCGGGATAATGTTTTCCTCAATACCCTGGTAGATCGCATCGTGCCGGGCTATCCGGCGACCGAAGCCGAGGGTCTGTGTGCCGAATTCGGTTATACCGACAAGCTGCTGGTAGCCACTGAGCCTTTTCATCTGTGGGTGATCGAAGGCTCCAGCAATCTGGCCGAACAGTTTCCGCTGCACTGAGCCAGTCTTAACGTGGTGTGGACCGAGGATCTGCAACCCTACCGCACCCGCAAGGTACGCATCCTCAATGGCGCACACACCGCCAGCGTCCTGGCGGCATTCTGTGGCGGACTCGACACCGTCGGCGAGATGATGAATGACCCACTAGTCTCGCCTTTCCTGCGGCGGGTGGTGTTCGATGAAATCGTCCCCTTCGTGCCCCTGCCCGACGCCGAGCGCCGCGAGTACGCCAAAAGCGTGCTGGAGCGCTTCGCCAACCCCTACATCCGCCACGAACTGCTGTCGATCTCGCTCAATTCGGTCTCGAAGTGGAAGGTACGGGTACTGCCTTCCGTACTGGATTATGCGCACAAGCATGGACAGGCACCGGCAGGATTGGCTTTTTCGCTGGCGGCTTTGCTGCGCTTCTACCACGGTCGTTTCAACGACAAAGGCGAATTCATCGGTCAACGCGAGGCAGGTACTTATCCCATCCGTGACAGTCGCGAGGTACTGGATATTTTCGATGCCGCTTGGCGTGATCCCGCACACAGCCGCTTGGCCGATGCAGTGCCAACCCTGCTCGCCGACAGCCGTCTGTGGGGCATGGATCTGCAAACGGTGCCGGAACTCGCGCCACAGGTCGCGCAGGCGCTCGAGCGGATCGAGACGCTTGGCATGTTCCCGGCGTTGAACGAGCAGTTCGCCGCTTAATTCCTGCTACTCACCCACTGGGAGGCCGTCATGCCATCACCGCGTCGAATCGCCCTGTTTGGCGAATGCATGATTGAGCTGCGCGGCCAGACCTTTGGCGCGATGCAGCAGGGTCTGGGTGGCGATACGCTCAATACCGCCATCTATCTGGCCCGGTTGTGCCGCGATCAGGATATCCAAGTCGCCTACGCCACCGCGCTGGGTACCGATCCCTTCAGTACCCATATGCAGAACGCCTGGCAGGATGAAGATATCGACGTCGCCCTGGTCAGTCGGATCGAGAACCGCCTGCCCGGCCTGTACACCATCCAGGTCGATGCCGCTGGCGAACGGCATTTTTCCTACTGGCGCGACACCAGTGCGGTGCGTGCCTATTTCGAGGCAGCCCACACCCCGTTGGAGGATGCGGCGGATACGCTCACCGCGCTGTATCTGAGCGGTATCAGTCTGGCAATCCTGCCGGAGAAAGGCCGCCAGCGGCTGTTCGACACCATGACGCGGGTGCGCGCTAACGGCGGATGGGTCGCCTTCGACAACAATTTCCGCCCCCGACTATGGTCCAGCCCGGACGCAGCGCGGGCAGCCCACGATCAGGCTTATCAGCTGAGCGACATCGTGCTGATCACCCTGGACGATGAAATGGCACTGCACGGCGAAACCGACAGTGAGCAGGCGCTGACTGCTGCTTTTGCGCTCGAAGCGCCAGAAGTCGTGGTCAAGCGCGGCACCCAACCCACCCTGGTCCGCATCGCCGGAGAATCGCCGGTATCGGTACCGGTCGAACCCGTCGCGCATGTCGTCGATACCACGGCGGCGGGTGATTCCTTTGCTGGGGCCTATCTGGCGATGCGGCTACGCGGAAACGATCCAGCCACCGCCGCCCGTGCCGCCAATCGCTTGGCCGCCGTAGTCATTCAGCATCCTGGCGCCATTATCCCCAACGAATTCATGCCCACTTCGACCACGCTGCTAGCGACAGAAGGCTAGTCACCTACCGAAACCCCGACTGCATAAGCACACAACAACGCTCCACGCAAAGAGGATAGCCCGTGAAAATGTCTTTCCGCTGGTATGGCGATTCCGACCCGGTATCACTGGCATACATCCGCCAGATCCCCGGCGTGGAACAGATCGTTTCGGCGGTCTACGACGTACCGGTGGGCGAAGTCTGGCCTATCGAAAATATCAAAGAACTCAAGGCCAAGATCGAATCCCACGACTTGCGCTTCGAAGTGGTCGAAAGTGTGCCGGTCCACGAGGACATCAAACTCGGCAAGCCCACTCGTGACCGCTTGATCGCTAATTACAACCAGACCCTGCGCCATCTGGCGGCCTGCGACATTCAAGTGGTCTGCTACAACTTCATGCCAGTATTCGACTGGACCCGCACCACGCTGGAAAGGGTACTTGCAGACGGTTCCAAAACCCTGGGTTTTGACGTCAAGACCGTCAACCAGATTGACCCTTCGGAAGGCATTCAGCTACCGGGATGGGACGCCAGCTATCAGCCGGAAGAACTCAAGGCGCTACTGGCCGAATACGCCCAGATTGATGAAGAAACACTGTGGAGCCATCTTGAATACTTCCTGCATCGGGTGATCCCGACCGCCACAGAAGTCGGCATCAAGATGGCGATGCACCCGGACGATCCGCCGCGCCCCATTTTCGGCCTGCCGCGCATCGTCAAGAACCGGGAGGATCTGGAGCGGCTGCTGGCCATCGAAGATAAGCCCGCCAATGGCCTGACCCTGTGTTCCGGTTCCTTGGGGGCGAGCCACCAAAACGACATCGCTGCCATGGTGCGGGAATTCGCTGGCAGAGGCCGCATTCATTTCGCCCATCTGCGCAATGTCAAAAACGACGCATCCGGCGATTTTCACGAAACTGGCCACCGCTCCGAGGATGGCTCGCTCGACATGGCAGCAATCGTCCGCGCCTATTACGAGGCAGGCTTCGACGGCTACGTCCGCCCGGACCACGGCCGGATGATCTGGGGCGAAACCGGCAAACCCGGTTATGGCCTCTACGACCGGGCGCTGGGTGCGGTGTATCTGAATGGCCTGTGGGAAGGCATCGCCAAAGTCGAAAAACGCCCACTGGCTCAGGTAAAGCTATGAAACTGCCCTTCAAAATCGATCTGAACGACAACGAGTTACCACTCAATGTCGTGCTAATCGATGGCGGATTTTCCGCCTATTCCGGCATGTGATGCTTCATCCATGCTTTTTTAACCCGTAATAACAACCCTTTAACCATCAATCAATAAACGCCAAGGAGAAAAATATGCTTCGTCGTCAATTCATTTCCCGTCTCAGCATGGCTGCCTGCGCGGCCAGCTTGCTGGCTACACCGCTACTCGCCCAGAGCGCAACTACCTTGAAGGCCGCCGATGTTCATCCCAAAGGTTATCCGAACGTGGTCGCCGTCGAAGGCTTGGGCAAGAAGCTGGAGAAAGCCACTGAAGGTCGCCTCAAACTCAAGATGTTCGCTGGTGGCGTACTCGGTGACGAGAAAAACCTGATCGAGCAGACGCAGATCGGAGCCATTCAGATACTGCGCGTTTCCGCAGGACCGCTGAGCACGGTCGTGCCCGATGTCGATGCCCTCAATTTGCCTTATCTGTTCCGCAATCCAGAACACATGCGCAAGTTTGTCGATGGCCCTGTCGGTCAAGAAATGCTCGACAAGATCACCAACACCCCGAACTCCAGACTGGTCGGACTGGCGTGGATGGATAGCGGTAGCCGCAATGTGTACGCCAAGAAAGCGATCCGCAAACCTGCCGATCTGCAGGGTCTGAAAATCCGGGTGCAAGGCAACCCGCTATTCGTTGATGCCATGAACGCGATGGGTGGCAACGCCATCTCCATGCCTTTCGGCGAACTTTATAGCGCCCTGCAAACCGGCGTGGTAGACGGCGCGGAAAACAATGTGCCCAGCTACTACAGCCAGAACCACTACACCGTGGCCAATGTGTTTTCACGCACCGCCCATACCATCGTTCCCGAACTGCTGCTCTTTTCCAGAAAAGCATGGGACAAGCTCAGTGCGGAAGATCAGGCGCTGATCAAGAAGTTGGCCCGCGAAGCACAGATGGAGCAGCGTGAGCTATGGGACAAGACCGTCGTTGAAGACACCGCCAAGCTCAAGGAGAAAGGCGTGACCTTCGTCGATGACGTGGATGTGCAAGCCTTCATTGATGCGACCGCTCCGGTGCGCGAGAAATACGGCGCACCTTATGCCGACATGATCAAGAAAATTCAGGCGATCGAATAACGACGGTACTGGTCGGTGGTTCGCTTTCCTCACGGGAGAACGAGGGAGCAAACCACCGTTTCAGACCGCCTCATAATAAGGATTTTCCTATGATCGAGAAATACAAGCGATTTCTGGATGGGGTATATCTGGCCTGCATCTGGATTTCGGGGATTGCCCTGTTCGTGATGACCATCGTCATTCCCTGGGGTGTCGTGAACCGCTACGTGCTGGGTACTGGATCGAGTTGGCCGGAGCCGATGGCCATTCTATGCATGGTGTTGTTCACCTTCATCGGCGCCGCTGCCAGTTACCGCGCCAATGCGCATATCGCGGTGACCATGTTCACGGATCGCGTACCTAAATCCTGGTTACCCATGCTGGGCCGGATGGTCGATATCCTGATGGCTTTACTGGCGGTTTTCATCATGATCTGGGGTTTCAAGCTGTGCGCCAACACCTGGCATCAACCGATTGCCCAGTTTCCAGTCTTGATGGTCGGCTATACCTACCTGCCACTGCCGATCGGTAGCGCGCTGACCCTGTTGTTTGTCATCGAACGCATGCTTGCTGGTCCCCAAAGCGAGCGCGAGGTAGTCGCTTTCGGTCAAGAATCCGATCTTCCCACCGAGGCGCAGGAGGATATCTAATGGACGCATTGGTCTTGTTGGGTAGTTTGGCCATCCTGGTCGCAATCGGGGTACCGGTCGCTTACGCCTTGGGTATCTCCACCATTATCGGCGCCATCTGGATCGAATTGCCACTTGATGCGGTGATGATTCAGATCGCCAGTGGCGTCAATAAATTCTCGCTGCTGGCCATTCCTTTCTTCGTACTGGCGGGTGCGATCATGGCCGAAGGCGGCATGGCGCAACGCTTGGTATCGCTTGCAGCAGTATTAGTCGGTTTTATTCGCGGCGGTCTGTCGCTGGTCAATATCCTGGCCTCGACTTTCTTCGGTGCAATCTCCGGTTCTTCAGTGGCCGATACCGCCTCGGTCGGCACGGTGCTGATTCCGGAAATGGAGAAGAATGGCTATCCCCGCCCCTTTGCCACAGCGGTCACCGTTGCCGGTTCGGTGCAAGCAATTCTGATTCCACCCAGCCATAACTCGGTGATCTATTCGCTGGCTGCGGGTGGTTCGGTCTCCATCGCCAGTCTGTTCGTAGCGGGCGTGGTGCCCGGCTTGTTGCTCGGCCTGACGGTAGCGGGTATCTGCCTGTACATCGCACACAAGAAGAATTATCCCAAAGGCGAAAAAATCCCCGTCGAGCAAGCCATAAAAATCGCCATTGATGCCTCATGGGGCTTGCTGACCATGGTGATCATTCTCGGCGGTATTCTCTCTGGTATTTTCACCGCCACCGAGTCGGCCTCCATCGCTTGCGTCTGGGCCTTCTTCGTCACCATGTTCATCTACCGTGACTACAAGTGGCGCGACCTACCGAAACTGGTGCACCGCACGGTCAAGACCGTCACCATCGTCATGATTCTGATCGGGTTTGCCGCCAGCTTCGGTTACATCATGACCTTGATGTCCTTGCCGGATCGGATTACGGAATTCTTCACCTCGATTTCGGATAACAAGTACGTCATCCTGCTCTCGATCAACATCATGCTGCTGCTGCTTGGCACCCTGATGGACATGGCTCCGCTCATTTTGATCCTCACCCCGATCCTGCTACCGGTGGTGGAAAACCTGGGGGTCGATCCGGTGCATTTCGGCATGATCATGATGGTGAATCTCGGCATGGGTCTGATCACCCCACCGATTGGTTCGGTACTGTTCGTCGGCAGCGCGGTGGCCAAGATTCCGATCGAAACCGTGGTCAAGTCACTTTTTCCGTTCTTCATCGCCCTGTTCATGGTGTTGATGGCAGTGACTTACATCCCTGCTCTCTCCTTGTGGCTGCCTAGCCTCTTTGGGCTTTGAGCCTTCAGGCAGATACCCCGTCCGTTCTTCACCCACCCGCCGCACTCGCGGCGGGCGTTCGCCTCATTCACCTTATCGGAGACCCCCATGGCCAAACCGTTCATGGACGAGGATTTCCTCCTCGAAACCCCCACGGCTCGTACCCTTTATCACGAATACGCCGCGCCGCAACCGATTCTCGACTATCACTGCCATCTCCCCCCGGCGGAGATCGCCCAGAACAAGCAATTCAAGAACATCACCGAAATCTGGCTGGGTGGCGATCATTACAAATGGCGCTTCATGCGCTCCTCGGGCGTCACCGAAGATTTCCTGACCGGGGATCAACCCGATCAGGAAAAATTCCGCCGCTTTTGCCAAGTGCTGCCGATGGGTGTTGGCAATCCGCTCTACCACTGGTGCCATCTTGAACTGCGCCGCTCCTTTGGTATCGACACCGTGATCAGTGGCGAAACCGCCGATGCGCTGTGGGAAGCCTGCAACGCCAAACTCAAGCAGCCGGAAATGTTTGCACGCGGCTTGATGCAGGGCGCCAATGTGCGTGCAGTGTGCACCACCGACGATCCCATCGACGATTTGGCCAATCACGAACTGATTGCCGCTGACACCACTTTCAAGATCAAAGTATTACCGGCGTTTCGGCCCGACCGTTCCTTCAATATCGACCGTGCCGAATTTGTCGATTACATCCCCAAGCTCGCTGCCGCTGCTGATATCCAAATCCTGCGTTTCGACGATGTGCGCAAGGCACTCAGCGCCCGCATGGACTTTTTCGCCCAACACGGCTGCCGGGTCTCCGATCACGGCGTGGATGTGACTTTCTTTGCCGAAGCCAGCGATGCCGAACTCGATGCCATTTTGAGTCGGCGCTTGAGTGGCGAAACCCTGAGCGCCAAGGAAGAGGATCAGTACAAAACGGCGGTGTTGCTGCATCTGGGCCGCGAATACGCCAAACGCGACTGGGCGATGCAACTGCATCTGGGCGCGCTGCGCAACAACAACAGCCGCATGTTCCAACGCCTCGGCCCCGATACCGGCTGGGATTCCATCACCGACAGTCTGGTAGCGAATAATCTCTCGCGTTATCTCGACACGCTGGATCGTGATGACTTGCTGCCACGGACCATTCTCTATTGCCTTGATCCCGCCCAAAACGAAGTGCTGGGCACGATGATCGGCAATTTCCAGAACGGTCAAGTGATCGGCAAGATGCAGTTCGGTTCCGGCTGGTGGTTCAACGATCAGAAGGACGGCATGATCCGCCAGATGACCGCCTTGGCCAATCTCGGCAACCTTGGCGCCTTCGTCGGGATGCTGACCGATTCGCGCAGTTTCCTGTCCTACGCCCGTCACGACTACTTCCGGCGGATTCTGTGCAATCTGATCGGTGGTTGGGTGGAAAACGGCGAATATCCGCAGGATTGGGCACAGTTGAAACAGGTCGTGGAAGCGATCTGCTACGGCAACGCCCGCCGTTACTTCGATCTGGGAACCGAGTGAACACCTCCTCTGCTCGTCCACCGATCTTGGGAGATTGATTATGCCGTCTGACGAAAAGCAACCCATGGAAACTCCGCCCACTGCCTCAGCAGAGGCCGATTCGCTTTCTCCGACCATCCGCTTGCATCCCGATGATGATGTGGTCATCGCCCGCCGCCAATTAGTCAGCGGCGAGTCCATCAGCGAAGAAAATCTGGTGGTGCGCGGTTTGATTCCCCCGGCGCACAAGGTCGCCACGCGAAACATCGCCAAAGGCCAACCGGTGCGGCGTTACAACCAGATCATCGGCGTCGCCACACGGGACATCGAAGCCGGACAGCATGTGCATGTGCAAAATCTGGCGATGGCCGAATTTTCACGCGACTACGCCTTTTGCGTCGATGCCAAACCCACGGTTCATGCCGAGGAACCAGCGACCTTTCAAGGCATCGTGCGCGCCGATGGGCGGGTGGCAACCCGCAACTACATCGGCATCTTGAGCAGCGTCAACTGCTCCGCCACCGTGGTGCACGCTATCGCGGATCATTTCCGCCGTGATATCCATCCGGAGGCACTGGCTGATTTTCCCAACGTGGATGGCGTGGTAGCGCTAAGCCACGGCGGCGGTTGCGGCATCGATCCTCAAGGGCCGGGATTGGCGCTGCTACGTCGCACTCTGGCCGGTTATGCCAACCATCCCAATTTCGCCGCCGTGCTGTTTGTCGGCTTGGGTTGCGAAACCAACCAGATCGGTGGCGTGCTGCGCGCCAATAATCTCCAGGAAGACGAGAAACTACGCACGCTGGTCATTCAGGACGCCGGCGGCACCGTCAAAACCGTGCGCCAGGGCATCGAAGCCGTCAAACAGATGCTGCCCGCCGCCAATGCCGTTACCCGTGAGCCAGTGTCCGCCCGCCACTTAGTCGTTGGGCTGCAATGCGGTGGCTCGGACGGTTATTCCGGTATTACCGCTAATCCGGCGCTGGGTGCAGCGGTGGATTTACTAGTACAGCACGGCGGCACCGCGATTCTCTCGGAAACCCCGGAAATCTACGGAGCCGAACATCTGCTAACCCGGCGCGCTACGTCGCGTGAGATCGGCGAAAAACTGACCCAGCGCCTAGCGTGGTGGGAAGACTATTGCGCCCGCAATAACGCCGAACTCAACAACAATCCTTCCGCCGGGAACAAGGCAGGTGGCTTGACCACCATCCTGGAAAAATCGCTGGGCGCGGTGGCCAAGGCCGGGACCACCAATCTGATGGAAGTGTATGAATACGCCCAACCGGTCACCGCACAGGGTTTCGTGTTCATGGACACTCCCGGCTATGACCCGATGTCGGCCACCGGCCAAGTCGCGGGCGGCGCGAACTTGATCTGCTTCACCACCGGTCGCGGTTCCGCCTATGGTTGCCAGCCCGCGCCTTCTTTGAAGCTGGCGACCAACAGCACCCTGTGGCAACGGCAGCAGGAAGACATCGATCTCAACTGCGGCGAGATTCTCGACGGCACAGTGAGTATCGCTGAGGTCGGCGAGCGCATCTTTCAAATGATGCTGGAGTGTGCCTCTGGCCAACGCTCCAAGAGCGAAATACATGGCTATGGGCAAAACGAATTCGTCCCTTGGTCGATTTCGGTCACGACCTGAGCCGACACACCACATAAATAGTATATAAATCAAAGAGGATGCTCCATGAACGTACTTGAAGTCATGCGCACTGGACCCGTGATCCCGGTCATCGCGATTGAAGATTTGGCGCACGCAGTACCACTGGCCAAAGCCTTGGTCGCCGGTGGGGTGCGGGTGTTGGAAGTCACCTTGCGCACCGCCGCTGGCCTGGACTCGATCCGCGCCATTGCCCGCGAAGTGCCCGACGCCATTGTTGGCGTAGGCACCCTCACCCGCCCGGAAGAGTTCGCTAAATCAGTGGAAGCGGGTGCGCGTTTTGGCGTCAGCCCTGGCCTGACCCCGGCGATGATTCAAGCCGCCCACGAAACGGGGCTGCCCATGCTACCCGGAGTAATGACACCTTCTGATGTCATCGCCGCACGTCAAGCCGGATTCGAGCAATTAAAGCTGTTCCCCGCACAGCAGGTGGGTGGCCTTGGCATGTTGAAGGCCATGGGTGGCCCGTTCCCGGATGTGATGTTCTGCCCGACCGGCGGCGTCTCGGTGGAAAACGCCCCCGATTTTCTAGCGCTGCCCAATGTCGCCTGCGTCGGCGGTTCCTGGCTGGTGCCCAAGGCGGCGATGAAAGCCGGGGACTGGGGCAAGATCACCGCCTTGGCCAAAGAAGCGAGCGCGCTGAAACCCCGTTGATCGCACATAAAAAAATAAAAAGGAAAACCCAATGGCTGAATTAGTAATTAAACCTGCGGCAGAGACGAAGTGGGATTGCGTCTCCTTTGGCGAAGTCATGCTGCGTTTCGATCCGGGCTTTGGCCGGGTGCGTAACGCCCGTTCTTTCCAGGTCTGGGAAGGGGGTGGCGAATACAACGTCGCCCGCGCCATGCGCAAGTGTTGGGGCAAGCGCGCCGCCGTGGTGACCGCCCTACCCAAAAACGACCTCGGCTGGCTGGTCGAAGATTTCATCATGCAGGGCGGCGTGGACATGTCCTACGTGATCTGGCGTGATTTCGACGGCCTGGGCCGCAACACCCGCGTCGGTTTGAATTTCACCGAGAAAGGTTTTGGCATTCGCCCAGCGCTGGGCTGCTCGGATCGCGGTCACTCCGCCGCCTCGCAAATCCGCCCTGGCGAAGTGAACTGGGAAAAACTGTTCGGTGAGGACGGCGTGCGCTGGTTCCAGACCGGCGGCATCTTCGCGGCCCTGGCCTCCAACACCGCCGAAGCGGTGCTCGAAGCGGTAGAAGTAGCCAACAAGTACGGCACGATCGTCGCCTATGATCTGAACTTCCGCGCCTCGCTGTGGAAGAGCCAAGGCGGCAAGGAAGGTGCGCAACGCATCAATCGGGAAATCGCCAAATACGTCGATGTGATGATCGGCAACGAAGAAGATTTCACCGCCTGCCTGGGTTTCCAGGTCGAAGGGGCCGATGAGCATCTGACCAATATCCAGACAGAGTCCTTCGCCAACATGATTAAAACCGCAGCGAAGGAATACCCCAACTTCAAAGTGGCCGCCACCACCTTGCGCAATGCCAAGACCGCGACCGTCAACGACTGGTCGGCCATCGTCTGGTACGACGGCCAGATCTACGAATCGATGAAGCGCGACAACCTGGAAATCTACGACCGTGTTGGCGGCGGCGATGGCTTCGCCTCCGGTCTGGCCTACGGCTTCCTGGAAGGCAAAGGCCCACAAGCTGCCGTCGAATATGGCGCGGCCCACGGTGCGCTGGCCATGTCCACGCCGGGCGATACCTCGATGGTACGAGTGGAAGAAGTCGAAGCGGCGATGAAAGGCAAAGGCGCTCGCGTTATTCGTTGAGGAGAAACTCGCCTCCTCGCTGGAGCGTTGGAGGCGGTTTCAGTCATGCATCGCTGTGGATTTTCCTTCCTTCCGTGGATCAGGAGGAAGGGAATAAAAACAAGGAAACCCCCATGAGTCCTCCGAATTCGGATTCTCTCTCCACCATCACGCCAGGCGCTGGCGATCTGCCCAAGTTGACGCTGATGGCTCCAGACGGCGCGCAGGCCGAGATTTACCTCCACGGTGCGCATGTGACCTCGTGGATTCCAGCCAGTGGCCAGGAACGCTTATTCCTGAGCCGTGCTTCCCAGTTCCGCGCAGATGCACCTATTCGTGGTGGTATCCCCGTCGTATTTCCTCAATTCGGGATGTTAGTACCGTTACCCCTACATGGGCTGGCGCGCTTGATGCTATGGGAGTTCGTCGAAGCAAAGAAGGCTGGAACGGGCGCATCCGCAACCTTCCGCCTGCATGATACAGAGGAGAGCCGCCGTCTCTGGACCAACGCTTTTCTGGCCGAGTTGACCCTCGCCATTGACGGAAATCAGTTGGCAGTGACGCTCGCCATCCTCAACACCGGCACTGACTCATTCACCTTTACCGCCGCGTTCCATACCTATCTTGCGGTGACCGATCTTGCCGCCACGGTCGTCGAGAAATTGGCAGGCGTGCGATATCGCGATGCTGCAGCCGACGGGATCGAAAGTCACCAAATATCCCCACAGGTGGGCTTCGCCGGCGAGGTGAATCGGATCTACTTCGACGCTCCGACTGAGCTGCGTCTAGTCGAACCGGATCGGACGACCCATATTCGATCTGAGGGCTTCCCGGATACGGTGGTATGGAATCCGGCGGCGGCTAAATGCGCCACCATGTCTGATCTGGCGCTAAACGACTATCAGCGATTCGTCTGTGTCGAGGCGGGAGTCATCGGGACGCCGGTCAGCCTAGCGCCCGGCGCACGTTGGCAGGGTGTGCAAACCCTGTTGGTTTGAAATGAGCTGGACCACAGCTTGATCCAGCGATCCAAGCGCGGCTTGAGTGAATAGGTCGAGACGCAACCCATTAACTTCTAACAATAATGAATCTGAGGAGAAAAAATGACTATACCCACCAAATTTGGCTTCACGCGCCGTTTGTTTCTCAGCGCATTGGGAGCGGGTGCAGCTACTGCCGCCGGATGGAAATCCATCTCCTTTGCCCACGCGAAAAAGTCCGATGCCCAATCTGTGGAAGATCCCTGGGATCGCGCGCACGATATTTTAAAGCGCGTTAAACCCCCTCGGTTTCGGCAGCAGAAATTCGACATCACCGATTTTGGCGCGGTCGGTGACGGCGTAACCGATTGCACAACGGCAATTGCTGATGCCATCGAAATGTGCCACCAACGTGGTGGTGGCCGGGTGTATGTGCCCGCCGGTCAATTTCTGACGGGCGCTATTCACCTGAAAAGCAATGTCAATTTGCATGTCACCAAAGATGCGACCTTGCTGTTCAGTACCGACCCCGACCAATATCTACCGGTGGTGCTCACCCGTTGGGAAGGCAACGATTGCTACAACTACTCGCCGCTGATCTACGCCTACCGCCAGACCAATGTCGCGGTAACTGGCAGAGGTTTGCTCGATGGTCAGGCTGATCTCGAACACTGGTGGCCGTGGAAGCAGCAAACAAAATGGGGTTGGCAAGAGGGTGATCCCGGCCAAAATAACGACACGGCGCAATTGCGTGCTCAGGGCGGTGCTATCGCTCCCTTCACTCAAGTACCGGTGGAAGAACGTGTGTACGGCGATGGCCACTATTTGCGCCCCGCCTTCGTGGAATTTT
>JAGRHK010000119.1 GCA_020444985.1 Candidatus Competibacteraceae bacterium | reverse complement strand
CGATCAGGGTATTGGCCCAGGAGAATTGCAGCGGGTTGAGGCCTTTTTTAAAAGTCACCACTCGACTTTCCCGCACCAGGGTCAAGTCCTCGGAATTGTAGATGGTCAATTGCACCGTATTCCGTTTCGGGACGGTGGCCAGATCGACATTGCCCGCCAGCAGCGCGAGCGGCAGTAATAACCCCAATAGGCCCAGCAACCCGGCATTACGATTCATTTTCGTCATGGCGCTCACCATTCGTTATTCAGCGTCAACCGCAGGGTATGCGTCTGTTTTTGCGCCTGCCCATTTGTGGCGCGGGGCGGTAATTCGACATGAAACAGCAGTTTGTCTGCGTCACTCTTTTCCAGATCGGGATTGCGCAGGGTGCCGTCGCCGAGTTGCCATTCTGGATCGCGGTCCACGCCGCCGCGCACTTGGTCACGGATCTGGCGAACGCTTTCCGCGATGTCCAAAATGGCCGGCGTGTCTTTGAAATTCTCAATTTCGTATTTGAGAGTTACATCGTAGCGGTACAGA
Source organism: Candidatus Competibacteraceae bacterium (assembly GCA_020444985.1). Lineage (GTDB taxonomy): Bacteria > Pseudomonadota > Gammaproteobacteria > Competibacterales > Competibacteraceae > UBA2383. The sequence continues at coordinate 5,487 of JAGRHK010000119.1, read as the reverse complement.
TTGCCCGCGATGCGCTGTCGCTCGTTGCGGTCGATGGTGCGCCGCACGCTGATGTCGCGGGCCAGGCCCAGGTACAGCTCCAGTTCGTCATCAGGCGGGGTGAATTTGCCGCGATCCTCGCCCAGAAATGCCGTACCGCCCTGGCCATCGTCCTGAAAGATGCGGGCTTTGCCGGCGGGTAACGGCTCCTGCCCCAACATGCCGCCGGCATTCTTGATGACATAGTGCATGGGGACGTTGAGCTTGTCCTGCGCGCGGTCCAGATAGCCGAACGCGACCGGGTCGCAGGTGTAGGTCTTGCGGATTGGGACGCTGGCGAAGCGATTGAGTTGCAGTTCTTTCGTTTCGTTCAGGCCCAGCGGTTTGTTGAATGGTTGGCCGACGCCGACCCGGAATTCGGCAATGTCATAAGCTTCATTGGCGTCGTTATGAACCCGCAGGTACTGCGCCAGATTCAGCGTTGCTTCATCGCGGTCGGCAACGGCGCGATAATTGAAGTCCTTGCTCAGACCGCCCAGGACGTAGCTGATCCGCATCCGCGCCGCGCCCGAAGCATCGGCGGCAACGGACCAGACCAGAGCATTTTCATTGGGCGGGTAACTGACGGAGAGCACCTTGGCGTTCAACACCGGCTCAATGCTGGAGGGCAGAATGCGCAACACCAGCGTGTCGGGGTCAATGCGCGTATTGGCCCAGGAGAAGTCGACCTGGTTGACGCCCTTGACCAAGGGCACGATGCGCTCTTCTTCGACCAGGGCAATTTGCGCATGGTCAAGTTGGATAGCGACCCGTTCGCGCACCGGCAAGGTCGTGAGTTTGATGCGCGCCATGGTTTCCAGCGGCGCGGCGCTGAAGAGCAGTAAAATGCTCAAGGGGTAAAGCCAGCGAGTTCGGCTCATGGTTGCCATCTCCAGGGTGAGGAAAGCTTGCTATAACCATAAACGCCTGGAGATGGAAAGTGGGGTTAGCCGGAAAATAATACAGGGCAGAACCGGACAACAGCGCTTTGTCCTACCGGTTGCTGTTAATGACCAGCATCGCTCCCGTCATGCAACCGGATTCCGTCGGATCGCACAGGAACGCGATGACTTTGGCGACATCCGGCGGGCTGGCGTCAGCGCGCAGATGAGGCGCAGCCTGGCGCAACATGGCGGTATCCACCGCTCCCGGCGCGACGCCGTTGACGCGGATCCCACAGTCGCGCCCTTCAGCCGCCAGCGCTTCGGTCAAACCGGTCAGGGCAAACTTGCTGACGGTATAGGCGGCGTAACTGGGGAATTTCTCGGTTCCCGGCACCCCGCCCAGTGAAGAGACATTGACGATCGCGCCGCCGCGCGCGCGCATCAGCCGAAACGCCTGTTGCGCGCATAGCATCGCACCGCGCAGGTTGACGGCCATCAACCGATCCCAGTCGCTGACCGCAAAATCGGCGAACGATCCGCTTAATAAAATGGCGGCGTTGTTGACCAGAATGTCGAGCCGGCCAAAATCGGCAGCGATTTGCGCGAACGCAGCTTCCACAGCGGTCTCATCGGCGACATCCAGCACGATGGACGCGGCGCGGTATCCAGCGGCGCGCAGCAGATGCACCGTGGCGCTCAGTTCTCTTTCAGTGCGGCTGACGACGATCACATGAGCGCCTTTGCGCGCCAGCGCTGCGGCGGTCGCCGCGCCGATGCCGCGTCCGCCGCCGGTGATCAGGGCGACCTGGTTTTGCAAGGGGCGCGTTAATTCGTGCGTCACGGTTCTGAGCTGCGCTTAATCGCGTACGCCATAGCGCTCCCGATAGTCCTGCATTTTCTCCAGGTAGCGCGCATAATCCGGCCGCTCAGCCAGCCAGGCGACCAGATCGTCCAGCTTAACGATGCAGGTCACGGGGACATGATGGGTGCGTTCAACTTCCTGTACTGCGGATAATTCGCCTTGACCGCGTTCCTGGCGATCCAGGGCGATCACGACCCCGGCGGGCGTTGCGCCATGCGCGGCTAAAATTTGCAGAGCCTCGCGGATGGCGGTGCCGGCCGTGATCACATCGTCCACGATCAACACGCGACCCTGGAGCGGCGCGCCGACGATCAGGCCGCCTTCGCCATGATCCTTGGCTTCCTTGCGGTTGAAGCACCACGGCAGATCGCGATCCCGACATTCAGCCAGCGCGATGGCGACCGTCGCGGCCAGGGGAATGCCCTTGTAGGCCGGCCCGAACAGGAGGTCGAACGCCAACCCGGCTTCGCAAATGGCGTCGGCGTAATAGCGCCCCAGCCGAGCCAGAGCCGCGCCGCGATTGAATAATCCGGCATTAAAGAAATAGGGGCTGACCCGTCCGGATTTAAGCGTGAATTCGCCAAAGCGCAATACGCCTTGGTCAATGGCGAAGTCGAGAAAGTCGCGTTGATAGTCGCGCATGGTTCGAGATTCCAGCTATTAGCGAAAAAGAATGCCGTATCATAGCCGCTTCTTGGGTTTTTCGTCCGATCGCTAACCGTCTGTTCGTTGCTATGCGCGTCATTACCTTCAATGCCAACGGCATCCGCTCCGCCGCCCGCAAGGGCTTTTTTGCTTGGTTGAGCCAGCAGAATGCCGACGTCGTCTGCATTCAGGAAACCCGGGCGCAAACGCACCAGTTGCCGCAGGAAACTTACTATCCGGCGGATTATCACTGCTATTACCACGCTGCCGAGCGGAAGGGCTACAGCGGGGTCGCGCTGTATGCGCGCCGCGAACCGGATGAGGTGCGCATTGGATTGGGCTGGCCGGAATGCGATGCAGAAGGCCGCTGGTTGGAAGCGCGCTTTGGGAATCTCAGCGTGGCGTCAATCTATCTGCCCTCGGGCACTTCCGGTTCGGAACGGCAAACGGTGAAATTCGACTTTCTGGAGCGCCTGGTCGAACCGTTGCAGGCCCGACGCGCCAGCGGTCGGGAGTTTATCCTGTGCGGGGACTGGAACATGGCCCATAAGGAAATCGACCTGAAAAACTGGCGGGCGAATCGCGGTCATTCCGGCTTTTTGCCCGAAGAGCGGGCTTGGCTGGATCAATTATTCGGCCCTTTGGGCTGGGTTGATGCCTTCCGGGTGGTGAATCCTGAACCCGAGCAATACACCTGGTGGTCGAATCGCGGCCAAGCCTGGGCCAAGAACGTCGGCTGGCGGATTGACTACCAGATGATTACCCCGGGTTTAGCGGAGCGCGTCTGCGCTGCGACTATTTACCGGGAAGAACGCTTTTCCGATCACGCGCCGTTAATCATGGATTATGACCATGTCTTCTGACCCTGGCCGCCGCTCCACCCGCGACATCCTGCGCATCTTCTTCAGCGGTCGGATGCTGGTTGCGCTGTTAATGGGCTTTTCCTCCGGTCTGCCGTTGCTGCTGACCGGTTCGGTGTTGCAGGCCTGGATGACCGAAGCGGGCGTTGATCTCGGTACGATTGGCCTGTTTGCCCTGGTTGGCTTGCCTTATACCCTCAAATTTGTCTGGGCGCCCATCCTCGACCGCTACACACTGTCTACGTTTCTGGGTCGTCGTCGCGGTTGGCTGCTGTTCATTCAACTGCTGCTGACCCTGGCGATTGCCGGTCTTGGTCTGACAAATCCCGGCGTCAGTCCGTTCGGCGTCGCAGTCGCCGCCTTACTGGTCACCTTTTTCTCAGCCTCACAAGACATCGTGATTGATGCCTACCGACGCGAGTCGCTGGCTGATGACGAACAGGGTCTGGGCGCTTCGTTCTATGTCAATGGTTATCGCGTGGGCATGTTGCTGGCTTCCGGAGGCGGACTGATTCTGGCCGATTTCATCCCCTTCGCCTGGGTTTATTTCCTGATGGCCGTCGCCATGCTGATAGGAATCGTGACGACCCTGTTCGCCCGCGAGCCGGAGGTGGCGGTTGGAACGCCGAAAACTTTGTATGAGGCCGTCGTGCAACCGTTTCTTGAATACTTCTCCCGCCGAGACGCCGTGTGGATTCTGCTGTTCATCCTGCTCTATAAGATCGGCGACACCATGGCAACTTATATCACCACGCCGTTTTACCTTGATCTCGGGTTCAGCAAGACCGAAATCGGCGCGGTCGTCAAATTGTTTGGCTTCTGGGCGACGGTGGTTGGCGGCTTGCTTGGCGGGATGCTCATCCTGCACTGGGGCATCTATCGGTCGCTGTGGCGCTTCGGCCTCCTGCAAATGGTCACCATTCTTGGCTTTGTGATACTGGCGCAGGCGGGCCATAGCGTTCCGCTGCTGGCGCTGGTCATCACCGGCGAGAATCTGGCGGGCGGAATGGGCACCAGCGCCTACATTGCATTCATGGCCAGCCTGACCAACAAAAAATTTACGGCTACACAATACGCCCTGCTTTCCAGCCTGATGGGCATTCCTCGGGTGATTCTGTCCGCGCCAACCGGTTATCTAGCCGAGCTGTTCGGTTGGGAAGGCTTTTTCGGGTTCTGTACCTTGATGGCGCTTCCCGGTTTGTGGCTGTTAACTCGGTTTCGCGCGTGGATGGATCCGGACCCGAATAAACCGGTTGGGGAATCGGCGGTTGAACCCGTTAAAAGCTGAAACTGGGGTGATTCAGGCCATATTTACGGCGTTCGCGTTAATTTTCATCCTATCTTTATAATCGATGAATCCACGACGAGGTGCTTACCATGAAGAAAAGCTTGGTGCTGGCGACTGCGGGACTGGTCATGGCGTTTGGAGTGCAAATGCAGGCGTATGCCATGCAAGGGAACACGGTTCGTCCTGGGGCCACTTATCGCTCGTTCAATTTGCGCACAACCGCGCCCGCGATATGTCAGCGCGCTTGTTTGAATGATCGCCGCTGTCGGTCCTGGACGTATGTCAAACCCTATACGCTGTATGGCGCACGGCCACGTTGCCTTTTGAAAAAAGCGGTCCCACGCGCGCGCCGCGACCGGTGTTGCGTGACCGGAGTCAAGACATGGCGACGCCATCGTCGTTACTGATTAACTGTGGCCCGTTCCCGCGCGTCCTTTACCGTTGATCCCGAAGATCGGGATCTGTTTCGGCAGACGGTCGGGGCGGTCAAGCCACTGCGTTGCGACCGGATCGATCCGGTTCCAGTCCATCCCGCGCCGATTCCCCGCTTCAGCGAGGCGGACGAACAACAAGTGCTGGCCGACATGATCTCCGATTATTTCGAACCGGCGGATCTGGAAACCGGCGAGGAATTGTATTACCGCCGCGAGGGGGTGCAGCAAGCGGTATTGCGCAAATTGCGGCGCGGGCATTTTCAGGTCGGAGCGGCGCTGGATCTGCACGGCATGAGCGTCGCGGCGGCCAAGCAGGCGCTCACGATTTTCCTGCATGACGTCCGCCGCGATGCTATTTCCTGTGTGCGGATTATTCACGGTAAGGGCAAGGGTTCCCGTCATCGGGGGCCGATCCTTAAACGAAAAGTCAATCACTGGCTGCGCCAGCGCGACGAGGTGTTGGCGTTTTGCTCGGCGCGCGCGATGGATGGGGGAA
>JAGRHK010000118.1 GCA_020444985.1 Candidatus Competibacteraceae bacterium | reverse complement strand
CTCAGCCGCACCTCGCCATCCCGGGGACGCCGCTCAATCGTTGCGACATCGCCCAACGTCACCAGTGCGCCATCCCGCCCGGCTTTCAACGGCAAGGTAGTAAAAGCCGCTTCATCGCGGCGTTGATCCAGACTGCGAAGCTGGCGAGCTCCATCATTGCGGCCCACGGCACCTGCCGGCAAGTCCCGACTCACTTCTCCGATCCGCTCCGCGACCTGAGGTAGCGACAGACCCAACTCACGCAAGGTAGCGGTCGATAATTGAATCGCAATTTCTTCCTCGGGCAGACCGGTGATATCCACCCGAGCAATACCGCGCGCCAGCAACTCTCGCTCGTAGCGCCGCGCCAGATGTCTCAGTTCCACGCGGTCGCCGGGACCGGAGATCACGACTCGGGCAATGGAGTCGTAGCGAATAACCCGAACGATTTCAGGCTTCTCGGCAGTGGTTGGCAAATTACGCACCTGATCTACCGCCTGCTTGACATCGTCCAGAGCCTGGCCAATGTCCGTGCCTTCCTCGAATTCCAGGCTCAGCGAAGCAATACCATTGGATGAGGTCGAAGTTAGATTCTTCAACCCATCCAGGTAGCGCAATTCCCGTTCCAGAGGATGCGTGATGGATTCCTCGACATCCTCGGCGGCAGCGCCGGTCCATACGACCCGCACCGTCACCCGATCAAGGGCAAAGTTGGGAAAAAATTGGGTATTGAGCTTGGCCAGCGCCCACACGCCTGCCAAAATCATCATGATCATTAACAGGTTGGCGGCAACTTTGTGCTGAGCAAAGCTGCCAATCAAATCATTCTTGTGGTTGAAGAGCATGGAATTTACTCGACCACCTCGACCTTGAGACCGGTGATGGCGTTCGGTAGCTGGGTGGTAATAACGCGATCGCCGGCGCGCAAATCAGGACTACGCGCCAGCACTTGCGCCTGATCGTCTGCATTGCGCCGCTCGCCGACGCGCTCAACGGTCAATGCCGCCATACGGCCATCCTCCAGCCGGTAGATGCGATTCAGGCCATACAACGCCTCGAATGGCAACGCCACCACAGCCTCTTCCGGGGGTAAATCCATCTGTAGCGTGAGCACGCGACCGGGCGTCAACCATTGCGCACCTTGGATGATCCGAAACAGCGCATCCAGCCCGCCGCTATTCTGGCCAGCCTCGCCACCCAGACGATCCAATTCCGCAGTCACTGATCGACCATCGACCGTCGCTGTTGCGGAGAGCGCCTGATTTCTCGCCAAGGCGGCGCGCACTGCGGGCAACGTGCGAAACGGGATCTGAGCGCGAATCTCCAGGTCGCCCAAGGGATACATTTCCAGTAACAAGTCGCCTGGCCGCACCCGGTCGCCTGACGCAACGGGCGTCTGCATCACCCGACCGGCAAAAGGTGCGGCGATCCGGGCGCGGGCCAGATCCAGTCGCGCTTGATCCCGCAACGCTTCGGCGCGCGCGCGACGGGCCTGAATTTGCGCCAGTCGCGCGGCGTGATCATCAACTTCCAATTGACGCGCGTTCAATGCCAAGGCCTGCTTCTCCACCGTTTGCAAGGCCTCGTCCAGAGCCGATTCCGAGATCATTTTACGGGTATTAAGATTCCGAGCGCGCGTCACCGCCCGTTTCGCCAAATCCAGTAACGTTTTTTCCCGGTTCAGCGTCTCCAAATTCGCAGCGTGACGCGCCTGTTCGCTAACAATCTGCGCTTTAATTTCCCGAAGATCGGCATCACGCTGACGCACATTCAATGCGAGATCACGCGCATCCAGCATCACCAGAAGGGCGTCAGCAGCAACGGTCTGACCCTCGCGGACGGCAACTTGCGCTACGTCAGCCGTCACCCCTGCACGGATCCGGGCTTTTCCAGGGGCTTCAACCGTACCGTAGAGTCGCAGGTTAGGCGTCAAACGTTCAGGCGTCACTGCGATTGCATTGACGCGCCAGGACTTCTCCTGTGTGGTAACGGGAGGGGTTACCGCGCGAGTGGCTTTCAGGAGCATAAATCCAGCGGCGGCCAGACCCAGAATGACGAGCGGAAGAATGGCTTTAAGCAACCATGCCTTATGGAGGGGGCGGGGCAGCGTGGTGGTCTCGGACATGAGTCTCTCAAGGTAGTGCAAGCCTTACGCGGCAAGACAAGCACTCGCCGACGCGCGATCGCGCTGAAATGCGGCCATGATCCTGCCAAGCAGCGTTGGGCGACCTATAATGCCGCCAATGCAAGGAGCAGAATGACCCTCGGATATCCCGTAAACACAAGTGATATGCTTAGTCTGGTTTTTTTTGTTTCCAGGGAACTCATCATGCCCGGAGCAAAACAGCAAGGATCAAGCGGTTGGATTGCTGCCTAAGCGGCCGTACAAAAACGAACTCATTGGTTGTGAGCGCCACCTTGTCGGCAATCGCGCGTAAAATCACCTGTAAACGGCTCCCGACGACAAGCAAACATTTGATTTAATGTTTATTACTCAGAATAGCCTCTTAATGCTACTGAGCCCCTTTAACACTTTCGGATAACTTCGATGACTTTTCAGCGCTATGGTTCGATCTGTATAAATGCAGCGAGGTATTTTGATAATGGGTAAATTTATCGAGTGGTCCAGCGCACTGAGCATGGGCATTGAGGAAATCGATGCTCAACACAAGGTATTGGTTGACTTACTCAACGAGGTTCATGAAGCGATTCAGCAGCGACATGGCATGGAAGTCATTGATAAGATTATCGAACGGCTTGACGAGTACACTCGGATTCACTTCGCGGTTGAAGAGAGTCTGATGCGGATTTTGCACTATCCCGAATATGAAAGCCACAAGGAGGAACATGACCAACTGATCGAGCAATTAAACCGGTTTCGCGTCAAACTTCGCGAAGGTAAAAGCTCCATTAGCTTCGAATTGGCGCATTTTCTCAAGCTCTGGCTGACCAAGCACATTATGGAATCGGATATGCGGTACAGCCCCTATTTTCTGGAACAAGGTATTAAACCGGAATTGTCCAAAAAATCCTGGGTACAGAAATTATGGCATTCATTCGGGCACAGGTGATGGATTTCCTACATTCCTGCAAGTAAATCAAATAAAAGAAAAACCTGTTTCAGAAAGATCATCTTAAGCATCTCTCTTCCCTCTTTGCAAAAATTGACCATTACCCACATCGCGATGCCTGGGGTGTGGATCTTTTGGCGGAAATCAGAGACGCTGAGCCTGCCCGCCACCCGCTCTCACGCTGGCGTCCGCGTGGGTAGCAACTTCAGGAATAAATGGGTAATAGTCAGTTCAGATACGGGCAGCCATCTCTGGGACCAAGCGCTGTGGAATTGACAACCCTCGGAATCGACAGCCCTCAAAATGTGATTATGCTTCCACCCTGGTAATCCCCATTAGGAAAGCCTATATTTTTGACATCATCGGCGCAGCCTGAATCTGCGTCCGCTCGCTGAAGACGCCGGCCACGCACTCGCAGCAGCCGGCCGATTGGATATATCAAAGCACAATTTTATAATTTCTAAGGAGAATCCAATGAGTCCAACCACCCTTAAGGTTCTATTCGCCGCACCAGCCCTCGCGATATTTGCCATGAGCGGCAAAGCGTTTGGCGCTGACCCGGTCAAAGTCTGCTTCTTACTCAAAACCATGCAGGAAGAGCGGTACCAGCGCGATAAAGCTGACTTCACAGCGAAAGCCGAATCCCTGGGCGCCGAGGTCGTGTTCGATTCGGCTAACAACGACGAGCAGGCACAGTTATCCAAGTTTGAAAATATGCTGTCCAAGGGCTGTAAAGTCATCGTGCTCCAACCGGTGAATACTGGAACAGCGGGCAATATGGTCAAGACAGCGCATGAAGAAGACGTAAAAGTCGTCGGTTATGACTCAATGCTGGTGAATGGTCCTCTCGACTTGATGGTCATGCAGGATAGCTGGGCGGTTGGTAAGCTCCAAGGCGAAGCCATGCTGGACTGGTTCAATAAACATAAAGGCAAAGTCGAAGGAAAAGTCGCGCTCATTATGGGGCAACCTGGCGATTCCAACGCCGCCGCCATGAGCAGTGGCGCATTGGACATCATCAAGAACAACCCGGGCCTGGAACTGGTGGTTGAGCAATCTCACCAAGGCTGGTCCACCGACAAAGCAATGGCCACGACCGAAAATGCATTGACCAAGTATAAGAACAAGGTTGATGCGTTTATCTGCAACAACAGCGGCATGGCCAGAGGCGTCGTCGCGGCACTCGACGCACAAGGGCTTGCCAATACGGACAAAGTATTTGTGGCCGGTTCCGATGCCGATCTGGCTAATATTCAGTATGTGGCGCAGGGCAAGCAAACCGTCGAAATCTGGAAGAAAGTAAAGCCATTGGCGGAGACAGCCGCAGAAGTTGCTGTCAAGCTGGCCCAAAATCCTGACAAAAAACCCACCGAAATCATCAAGGTTGACAAAATGGTCAATAACGGCGCGGTCGATGTACCGACCGTTGTTACCGAAATCGTGCCGGTCACCAAGGATAACCTGGACTCCACCATTATTGCCGGGGGGCTGTATACCAAAGAGCAGGTATATGGCAGTAAATGATGATTAATCGGTTCTAACCAAACTTCCTTCGCGCAATAAGAGGTAACCTGTTGAAGCCCACTCTATAGTCAATATAAAGTGGGCTTTATAATTAAAGTTTGTATAAAACAGGATGGTGAATTAAATGGGCGAAATCGTATTAGAAATGAAAAACATTATCAAAGACTTTCCGGGTGTGCGCGCCCTAGATGATGTCAATTTCGAAGCACGATCTGGAGAAGTACTGGCATTAATGGGTGAAAATGGCGCAGGCAAATCAACCTTGATGAAGGTCTTGAGCGGAGTTTGGCCTTATCCAACTTATCAAGGGGACATTTATCTGCGGGGAGATCTAAAGCAGTTTCGCAATACAAAAGAAGCAGAGGCGTCGGGGATCGCCATCATTTACCAGGAATTGAATCTAATCCCGGAATTGACAGTCGCCGAAAATATTTTTTTAGATCACCAAATCACCAATGCTTTTGGAGTCATCAATTGGAGCAAACTATTTGCTGAAACGCAACGTTTGTTGGATGAATTGAATATTCAGGATTTCAAGCCGACAGATCAAGTGAAGGACTTGACGGTCGGGAAACAACAAATGGTGGAAATTGCCAAGGCGCTATCTAAAAAGGCTGATGTATTAGTATTCGACGAGCCGACCTCTGCTTTGACCGATAAGGAAGTTGCCGCATTATTTGAGATTATTCGGAAATTAAAACGCCAAGGCGTCTGCATGTCCTATATTTCGCACAAAATGGAAGAACTCCAGCAGATTGCAGATCGCGTGGTTGTGTTGCGGGATGGAAAAACTATCGGTGATGTGACGCCGATAGCCGAGATCACGCTGGACCAACTGATTAGCCGTATGGTCGGTCGCGATGTCAAGGACATGTTTCCAAAGGGAAAATTTCAGCGTGGGGAAAAGACGCTTGAGGTCAGGAATTTTGAAATTGACAATCCGGAGCTGCCAGGCCAGAAAAAAGTTAAAAACGCGTCATTTTGCGCATACAAGGGTGAAATTCTTGGCTTTTCTGGGTTGATGGGATCAGGAAGAACCGAATTGGTCTCGGGAATTTTTGGCGCGCCGCCAGGCCCGGCCCGAGGCGAAATTTACTTGAATAACCAAAAAGTTAATTTCCATTCTCCGCACGATGCGATTGAACAGGGAATTGGCTTGGTCACTGAAGACCGAAAACGTATCGGACTGATATTAGGACAAAGCATCATCCAGAATATGATGATCAGTTCGCTGAAAACCGTTGCTAACTTTCTGGGCATTATTAATAAGGCCAAGGAGCGAGGTCTGGCGCAGAATTATGTAAAACAGTTGTCGATCAAAATCCCGGGGCTTGACGCCAATATTGATACGCTCAGCGGCGGCAATCAGCAAAAGGTTATTCTGGCCAAGTGGCTTAATACCAAACCAAAGGTTCTCATTCTCGATGAACCCACTCGTGGCATCGATGTGGGGGCGAAAG
>JAGRHK010000117.1 GCA_020444985.1 Candidatus Competibacteraceae bacterium | reverse complement strand
TTCATCAGGGTCATGGTTGGCGCGCGCAGGTTCAGAATGGTGGCGACAATATTAATCGCGCCCATGATCGACGACGCACCCATCATGTGAACCGCGAGAATGACGAATGGAAACGCCTCGCCGGTCTGCAAGACCAGCGGCGGATAGAGCGTCCAACCACCGGCTGGACCGCCGCCCGCCGTAAATAGGGTGGACAACAGCAGCGTGAAGGCAAACGGCATGATCCAGAACGACCAGTTGTTCATGCGCGGCAACGCCATATCCGGCGCCCCGATCATCATCGGAATGAGCCAGTTGGCCAGACCGACGAACGCCGGCATCACCGCGCCGAAGATCATCACCAACGCATGCATGGTGGTCATCTGGTTGAAGAAATGCGGATCGACGATTTGCAGACCCGGTTGGAACAGCTCGGAGCGGATGACCAGGGCCATCGCGCCGCCAACGAAGAACATCAGCAGGGAAAACAATAGGTAGAGAGTACCGATATCTTTATGATTGGTGGTAAAAATCCAGCGGCTTAAGCCCGGTGCGGGGCCGTGATGCTCATGGTCATGATCGTGGGTCGGTGCTGCGGTGCTCATAGCGTTTGATCTCCAGAAACGGTGGCGGGTTGGGAAACAGGATGACTTTCATTCTGCGCGGTTTGCGGAGTGGCTTTCGCCTTCATCTGAGTCAGCCATTCTTTAAATTCCGCTTCAGGAATCGCCTTGACGACAATCGGCATAAACCCGTGATCCCGCCCGCACAATTCAGCGCACTGGCCGCGATAAACGCCCGGTTTCTCGATCTGCGTCCAGGTTTCATTGACGAAGCCAGGAATGGCATCTTTCTTCCAGCCCAGTTCTGGCACCCACCAGGAATGAATGACATCGGCAGCGGTGGTAAGAATGCGCACCTTTTTGCCCACCGGCACCACCAGTGGGTTATCTACCTCCAGTAGATAATGCTCGCCTTTCGGCGCAGCATTGCGAATCTGTGCCTGGGGTGTAGACAGGGTGCTGAAAAATCCAACGCCCTCATCGAGATAATCATAATGCCAGCGCCATTGATAGCCGGTGACCTTGACGGTCAGTTCAGCATCGCGGGTATCGTACATGCGCACCAGGGTGGCGGTTGCCGGTACCGCCATCGCGATCAGGATCGCCATCGGAATGATGGTCCAGAGTATCTCAATCAGCGTACTCTCGTGGAACTGAGCCGCCACCGCGCCCCGTGATTTGCGGTGGTGATAGATGGACCAGAACATCACGCCGAACACCCCGATGCCAATCACCACGCAAATCCAGAAGATCGTCATGTGCAACTGGTAAATATCATGGCTGACTGGGGTCACGCCTCGCGGCATGTTCAGCGCAAGCTCGGCGTAGGCGCTACCGCTCCAACTCGCTAATCCGCCCCCTAGCGCGGCGATCCCCGCTACAATTCGATTCATTTCCATACCCCTCTCCCGATGGTTGAATGCGTTCCAGCCCGCAAAACCGGTAACGCCAAAATAAAACATCACGAGCCGGCAGACTTCCGGCTCGTCATTCAAAAAGTAACAAAGCTTATGGATTAACGCAGAGGCAACGGTTCAGGTCCTCGGCCAGTTGCCGACGCTCCTCTTCGACCAGAAAACGGCCGATCTCAATCGTTTGACCATGAACGTGGATCAGCAACCGACTCGGATACCATTGTCGAGGACAGGCCTTGAGGACGACACGCGCCCAAGCCCGCGTCAGCGTCCAGGACTGTTCCGGTTTACGTCGGCCACGCTCAATGCGAATGGTATCGGCGGCAATGCAGATCACTTCTCGTTCATGACAGCGGCGAGCCACCAGATAGAAGCCCGTTCCCACCGCCAGCAGTTCCAGACCGGCGAATGGCAAAACCGGCCAAAAACCCATGGCTACCAGGGGTAGTACGAGAGCCAGGGTAATGATGCAGAAGCTGACGAAAACCATGACCGTCTGCCGCCAGGACAATGAACGGTTGGGATGCAGCACAAAACAGTATTGGCACTCGGTGGTACAACCCATGTCTGCAATCATGGCCTGGAATTCCCCTGTTCGTTTTGCCTAAATAACAAGTAGCTTGATCAGGTAATTTTGTCAAGAGCGTTGAGAGTGATGAAGGCGCCCCTGTCAGGCGCGCTATCCGAAACCGAATCGGGCTGTTAAGGAATTCGGTAAGGCGGGCTAGGGAGAAACGCGACCGGGCGACAGCCATGCCAAGCGGTAGCGGAACGATCATTGTGGGTAAAAATGCAGGAGTTCGGTATTAATGATTGATATCCGTCCCTTTGCCGGCTAGTTTTATCTCGTTTTAGAACGAAATCCAAAAACCTTCGCGAGAGGACCCCTATGACCCAACTCCTACTGCGGCCATTTGCCATCCTGATGATTTGTAGCTTGGCCGGCGCTGTCCAGGCGGCTGGCAATCCTGAAGCTGGCAAAACCAAGTTTGCTACCTGCGCCGGTTGTCATGCTATTCCGGGCTATACGAATGCGTACCCAACCTATCATGTCCCCCGGCTGGGCGGTCAGAAGGCGGAGTACATTGTGGTGGCCCTTAAGGCCTACCAGGCAGGCGAGCGCGAACACTCGACCATGCATGCCAACGCTTTCCAGTTGAGCGAACAGGATATGCAGGACATCGCTGCTTACCTGGCCAGTTTCGAGTCGGCGGCAGCGCCCTATCCCGTGCAAGGCAATGTCGCGGCGGGCAAGGCCAAGAACGCCACCTGTATCGCCTGTCATGGCGAGGATGGCAACGGTAATGCCCCCATTTACCCCCGGCTGGCTGGTCAGTATGAGGACTATCTGCGCACGGCTCTCCAGAATTACCAGTCAGGAAAGCGCAAGAACGCTATTATGAGCGGCATGGCCAATCCGCTGTCAAAACAGGACATTGCTGATCTGGCCGCGTATTACGCCAGTCAGCCCAAAGGATTAGTGACCGTTCAGCAAGAATAAACTGCCGTTTACCACCAGCAAGCGCGATAAATTGTCAACCTGGGGCGCTTGCCCCAGGAATGCCAGTTTGGCGTATTTTTATCTATCCGATCTCACTGCGCATCAACCTGAACAATACCATTTCCAGTTTATTCTCCAGATCCGGCGCGCTTCCTCTGCGGGTGAACCTCCTTATCGACCAGGACGTCAAAAATTTAGGTGTTATAGTCTCTAATTTAGAATCGGATGGCGAAATTAGCGTCTGGATGTGGAGCGCAGCAGCATCCCGGTTCGCCTGCGGGGCAATTTCCATCAAGATGCGGAATAATAAACGCCGATTTAACGTAATTATTTATTTATTAAGAGATATTATTATGTTTATCCCTGAGCTGAAAAAAGTAGTCATGATTCCTCTTATCACTGCCGCCTTGTTATCGGCTTGCGCGACCAACCCCGACGGAACAATGGATGATCAGCAGCAAACCGTTGCGGAAGGGGCCATGGTCGGCGCTGTTGTGGGCGGATTGCTCGGCGCGGTGATTGGCGACAATCGAAGAAGCGCCCTGGCCGGCGCTGCGGTCGGCGGGATCATTGGCGCGGGCATCGGTAGCTCCATTGCTGAGCGCAAGGCCCAATATGCTACGGAGGAAGATTTCCTGATCGCAGAGATTCAACGCAATGAGGATTTCATTGCAGAAGCCGACGCGCAGAATCGCCTGCTCTATCAGGAAATCGCCAGATTGGACCGCGAATCGCGCCGATTGGCGAAAGAGTATCGAGCGGGTCAGGTCTCTCGCGATGCGCTGAACCGGCAAAAAACCAACCTGGAACAACAACTCGCCAAGGCGAAAAAGGTCCAGTCGCTGACTGAAAAGCAGTTGGCTGATACGCAACAGGTTTACCAGGAATCGCAGCAGAAGCGCGGAGCCAAAGATCAATACACCCAGAAACTGGAAACCAATCTTGTGCAACTTCGCCAAACCGAAGAGCAATCCAGCCAGAATGTCGCCAGTCTGCAACAGGTTTATGACGACCTGTCCATTTGAACCGATCCAGCACACTCCCGGATACCTTCGCTTTTTTAAAGAGAAACCGGGAGCAGGAGGTTGATCCCAATGAAGATAATGAAGATATTGAGTCTTGCGAGCAGCATCCTGAGCTTGCTCATCCTGAATGCTTGTGCGACTGATCCAACGAATGATCCACACACCGGCGGTTTCTTCGGCGGCGTGCATGGACTGGCGGCCGGTGACTATGAAGTGCGGCAACAGGAACTGCAGGGAGAACGCGACGAAACCTTGAATGAGCTGCGCGCCTTGCGGGAAGAGGGCGCGTATCTGGAAACCGAGCGACAGATGAAGGCCGAAGAGCTTGCCAAGCAACGCCGTCAGTTAGCCGCGCTTAAAGCGAAAAACCGGGCGTTGACGGGCCGGATCCATGAATTGCGCCGATCCAAATCCATCACCGAGCAGCAAACGGCGAACTTGCGTCGCAAGCAGCAACAACTGACGGGCAATATCCAGCAGTACGAAGTTCAGCTTGAACAAGGTCAGCTTTCCGCGCAACAGGCCGAAGCTCAGCAACTCAGTCTGGAGCGGCAGTACGACGCGATCAAAGATTTATAGGGGAGGGGGTTCAGGACGGCATCAGGTTTCAGGTATCAGGGATGGCAATAGGGATTGGCTCTTGAATTGATCCGGCTTTCATGCGGAAGGACCATATGAGAAATGTCTGGCTGGCGTTCATGCCGTTGATAGCGATGGCGACGGGTTTCTTCACTGGTTTGGCGCACGCTCAGGACAGTGAGCGCAACCGGTTTTTCGTGCAACAGATGATCGACCTGGCCGCCGCTGGCAATCAACAGGGCGTGCAAACCATGCAGCGCATGTTGGAGCAGAACCTGCGACCGGCGGCGTCCGATCCAGCGGCGGCCAACGCTTCCGTCCAGTGGGGACAGACGGCTTTACAACAGGATAACCTGGACGAAGCGTTAAAAGCTTTTCAGCGGGCGGTTCAGGACGATCCTGGCCATGTGGAGGCTTTTAATCATCTAGGCCTGCTCTATCGCAAGCTGAATCAATTCAGCGCTGCGGAGCGCGCCTTGCAACAGGCGCTGTCGCTGGAGCCGACCCGATCAGGCGCTTGGTTTCAACTGGCGCAGATTTACGGTCTTCAGAACGATCAGCGCCGGGCGGTGGGGGCGCTCGCCAACACCTATCGCTACGCGCAAAATACAATGAAAGCTGAGGAAATCTTGCGTTACATCGCCGAAAATGAAGCGGTGGATACCTTGCGCAACGCCGCCCTGGAAACGCTGCAGCTCTACCATTTGCCTGCACAAGCGGCGATTGTCCCGCCCCTGACGCCGAATCCGGTCTTATTCAAGTAAGGTCCTCCATCCGTCATGCGCACCCTGCTTAAAATACTGGCGCTGGCGATCACCTTGGCGCTGCGGCCGGCGGTTGCTGGGCAGTACGAAACGTTTGATTATCACATCCAGCAGATGATCATTCACGCGCTTGCCGGGGATAGGAGCAGCGTACAAACTTTCCGTGAATTGCTGGACAACCTGCGTCAGCCGAAAGCCGGCGACCCCCAGCAGGCGCGGTCCTTGAGCCAGCAGGGCCAGGAAAACCTCGCGCGCAACAACCTGAAAAGCGCCTTGTCGGCATTCCGCCAAGCGTTCATTGCCGACCCGGCTGATCCCGATATCGCTGGCTGGCTGGCCTTGACCTACTTGCGGCTGAATCGCCTTCAGGAAGCGGAACGCCTGGCGGTTTATGCGCTTTCTCTGGCGCCGGCGCAGGCGACGCACTGGCTGACGCTGGGGGAAGTTTATGGTCATCAGGGCGATGCGCAAAGAGCGGCGGGCGCAATGATCAATGCCTACCAGTTTGCCCAGGATCAACCCCGCATGGCTGCGCAATTACGCCAACTGGCTACGACGCATGAAGCGGATAAGGTGCGTATTGGCGCACTGCAAGCCTTGCAAGCTCTCGCCGCTACAACGGCTTCTTCTGGCCCACTGAATGATGATCCAGGCGCGGCCGGTCACGCCTCATCGCTTCCTCGCGAGCCGAAACCGGCTATGGCTCCCCGCACCCAAGGCAATTCTG
>JAGRHK010000116.1 GCA_020444985.1 Candidatus Competibacteraceae bacterium | reverse complement strand
CCGCGAGTATTGGGGCGATATTCGTGCTGAGCGCGATCTGGCTCGTCTGGGCGATGAGACGGATCCCGAAGCCGAATATCTGACCGTCGGCAATCCGCTGCTGGCTTCATTCGGCAAGCAGGGACGGGATTTTATTGACCTGCTGCTCGGTTATCCGCGCGTTGAATCCGATCACTTCGTGGAGCCTGAGAGCGATCATCTGTTGCACCATCTACAGGCCGACATTCTCCATCTACGGGAGCGCGGGAGCGATGAACATCCGCCGGTCGCGCTGCGGCTCGATGATCGTTCCTTGCAAATTCACGTTTGCCACGGGCCGATGCGCGAGGTCGAGGTCTTGCACGATCAATTGCTGGACCTGTTTGCTACCCAGCGTGATTTGCGACCTTCGGATGTCATGGTAATGGCGCCGGACATTGCGCGTTACGGGCCGCTCATTGAAGCCGTGTTCGGCGCCGCTCCCCGTGAACGACGGATTCCGTTCAGCATAGCCGATCAGGGTTTGCCGGTAGAAAATCCGCTGGTGGAGATCTTTTTCGAACTGCTCGATTTAAGCGGAGAACGCTTCGACGCCGCACAGGTATTGCGTTTGCTGGAGCCTCCGGCGGTACGACGACGATTCGGGTTGAGCGAGGATGACATGGAGCGCGTCCGCCAGTGGGTGCGCGGCGCGGGCATTCGCTGGGGCATCGATGCCTCCGCCAAGGACGCCTGGAAATTACCGGCAACGACGGAACACACTTGGCGGGCCGGGCTGGATCGCCTGCTTCTGGGCTATGCGCTACCGGGACAGGATCGAGATTTGTACGCAGACATTTTGCCCTATGATGAGATCGAAGGCAGCGAGGCGCTGGCGCTGGGCGGCTTGCAAAGCTTTCTGGAAGCGCTGTTCGCGTTGCATGACGAGCTAAAGAAACGCCGTCCGTCAACCGATTGGATTATTCTGCTGCGCGCCCTGCTGGATCAGTTTTTCGCGCCTCACGAACGCGAGGAAAATGAGCTGCAATTGATTCGCGCGGCGCTGGATGTTCTGGGAGACCAGACGGAGCTGGCGAAATTCACCGAGCCTGTATCCCTGGCCGTGATGAAATCAGCGCTGCGTGAATTATTGACGACGTCCGAGAGCGGAGCCGGGCGGTTCCTGAGCGGCGGCGTGACCTGTTGCGCCATGGCCCCGATGCGCAGCATTCCCTTTGCCGTGATCTGCCTGCTTGGCATGAACGACGATGCCTATCCGCGCCCCCAGCAACCTGTTGGTTTCGATCTGCTGGCGAAACGCTTTCAGCGCGGCGACCGTTCCCGCCGCCGGGATGATCGTTATCTGTTTCTGGAAACGCTGCTATCCGCCCGGCGCGTGCTCTATCTGAGCTATGTCGGTCAAAGCATTCGCGATAACACGGTCCTACCGCCATCGGTCGTGGTCAGTGAATTACTGGATGTGGTCGACCGGAGCTTTCAGACCGTAAACGGTGAACGAGCCAGCGCGCAATTGATCACGCGCCACCCCTTGCAAGCCTTCAGTCGCCGTTATTTCATCGGCGACGCGCGCCTGTTCAGTTACGCGCGGGAATGGATCGCGGCCAGCCGTCAAGCCGGGCGCGGCGAGTTGGACCAGCCGCTGCTGTTAGCCGGCGCGCTATCGGAACCGGAACCGGCGTTGCGCTGCGTGACTTTGGAGACGTTGACGCGGTTTTTCCGGAATCCAGCCCGCTGGTTGCTCCGGGAACGCCTCGGCATCCAGGTCGACGCGGGAGAAGAGGCGCTGGAAACCCGCGAACCGTTTGTCCTGGATGGGTTGGAAAACTATCAACTATTAGATCAGATGCTGGATTTGCATCGCGAGGGACGCACCGTAGCGGATATGGAAACGATCATGCGCGCCAGTGGCGCGTTGCCGCATGGCCAAGTCGGCGAATGCCTGTTCGCCGGCGCCAGCGAGCGAGTCGCGCGCTTCGCCGGACGACTGGGCCGAGTGTTGCCGCGCCGGGATACGGAACCGCGCGAAGTTGATTTGACGTTGGGCGACTTTCGCGTAACGGGACGCTTGACCGGGATGACGGCCAGCGGCTGGGTCGGTTACCGGCTGGCGAAAATCAAGGCTGCCGATTATCTGAATCTGTGGCTGCATCATCTGGCGCTGAATGTAGCGGCCCCGGAAGGCGTTGCCCGGCAAAGCCATTGGGTGGCAGAGGATCAGGATATAGCGCTGGATCCGCTGGAGAACGCGGAAGCATTGCTAAAGACCTTGCTTGACCTTTATTGGCAGGGATCCTGCCGATTGTTGCCGTTCTTCCCCAAAAGCGCCCTGACGTATATCGAGCGCTTGCGCAAGGATCAGAAGCAAGGCAAGGAACCCAATCCCGACAAGGCATTGTGGGCGGCGCGGCAAGCCTGGGAAGGTAGCGAACAACGGGCGGGTTTGGCGGAGCGCCGGGACGCTTATTATCAATTGGCCTTTGGCGATGTTGATCCGCTGGACAGCGAATTTACTGCGCTGGCGACAGTCGTTTTCGAGCCGCTGTTCACCGCGATTGACGCGCCCACCGCCTGATACGCCACTCGCTCCAACTCAATCCCCACCACGGCAAATAGCCGACGGTGGACAGCACTTTGAGGGATACAGGCTCAATGTAGGGTTATAGAGCTGTTCGTCCCCTCCTCGCTAATCATTTGCGTAACTTCTGTGGCCTACTCTGCGCCACAAGCACGACAGCTATTATTTTAGCGTGAGTCGTCTAAAGTCTGTTGGATCGCTGCCGATCCCTGAAAAAATTACCGCTTCACCCCTGAACTGTCAGGAGTTGCCATGAAAAAATTCTCGATTTCTGGTCGCCAATTTAATTATCAAAATGTCGATAATGCGGTAAATTTCTGGAAATTTTATCTGGAAAAATTTTATGGCGGCGGTAGCATCGAGTCGTTTTTCAACTCGATGAAGATTCGCAGTCCTCTGTATGGCGGACGCCCTTGCAATGTTGAGTACAGCTTTTCCAAACCGCAGGTGGACGCTCTGAATGCACAAGGCATTGGCGTCATGCTTACGCTGTCCAACCACTATTTCAACCAAGAGGCTTATGCCAAGACAATTCCGGCTCTTGAGCGTCTGGACCATCCACTCAATAGCGCCGCCATCGTTAACGATCAGTTAGCTCACCGGATCGCCCAGGACTTTCCCCGCATTAAGCGCAAAGCCAGCGTCATCAAGTTGATTAAAACCCTGGATGAAATTCACCAAGCGCTGGATCTGTATCACTCCGTGGTGCTGCACCCGATGCTCAACGACGATGCCGATTTTCTCCAGTCCATCGACTGTAAGGAACATATCGTACTTTTTGCCAATTCGCGGTGTTTATATCATTGTGAAAAACCCATCTGTTATAAATATATCTCCAAGCAAATGATCACACAGGGTCAGTGGGATAAGCAGGTTTGTCATTACAAGGACAATCGCCAAGCGGTGGATAGTTATACCGTCTTTGACTTGAGCCAGCAGCAATTCACCGGGTTCACCGCATTCAAGCTCATCCCAGTTCCTGATGAGCATCTGCAATTGGATTACCGTCAGAAAACCCTGCACAAAACCGCTTTCATCTCGACCAGCACCGGTATCCGCATGATCCGTTAATGCCATGATTGTTTCCAACACGCTCCAATGCATTTTTGTTGCCATTCCTAAAACGGCAACCCATGCCATCCGTTTTGCGTTACGCCGATACCTTGATGAAAAGCAAGACTGGGAACAGGTGGGACTGTTCGTACAGAAAAAAATGCCGTTCATGGAATTAGCGAAAATAGATACCGGCCATATTAAGGCGATGGAAGCCAAGCCGGTTCTAGGCGAGGCGTTATGGAGTCGTTATTTCAAGTTTGCGGTGGTGCGCAATCCTTATGACCGCTTCGTCTCATTTTGCGCCTTCATCCACCGTGAAGATCAAGCATTTGAGAAAAATGCCCGGATGTGCATGAAAAACATCATCGCTGCTCCCGACATCCAACAACGAATTCTGTTTCGTCCCCAACATGAGTTCGTGTGCGACCACAATGGGGAAATAATGCTCGATTTTTTAGCCCGCCATGAACAACTGCAAGGCGATTACACGCAGATTTGCGCTCGCCTGGGTATTCGCGCTACAACCTTGCCTCGGGTGAACCGTTCGATACATGGACCATATATCGACTATTATGATAAGGAGTTGCGCATGGCCGTATTCAATCATTATCAGAGAGATTTTGAGTTGTTTGGTTATGACCCCGCGATTAAATAATGCCCTGCCGAGTCATTGCCTCATATTTCTCCGGGTAAAATGTTTGATAAAACCACGGAAAGCGCTTGTAAATTTCTGTCTTTAGCTGTTCGGAAACAAGGTGTAGCGGCAGCGGCGCGATCCGCTCACGGGTCTGATGCGGATATTTGAAACGGTAATAGCTGTCGCTTTCGTGCGGCTTCACCCGCAGTTTCTCCGGATTAAAGGCAAAACGCGGCATTTCCAGCCAATCGTAGACAGTGTTCATCACCTCTTGCGGTTGATGCGTCAATGCGTCAAATTCGATGTAGCACACCCGATTTTTAATCTCGCCATTATCGACATATTGCAGGTTTTGAATGCCCCGCAGTGGCCCGCCAATCACGCCATCATCCTGAAACAAGGAATCCAGGCGGCTGTAGTAGTGGTTCGGCGAGGTATGGTCGGGAAAATTGAGCAACCGGGTTTTCTGGTGCTGCGCCTCCACCGACCCATAAACCTCGGTTAAATCGCGCAGGCACACCAGCATTTTGAAATCCGGATCGAGTACATACAGGGTTTCGATCAAATTAACCCAATGGCGACTCTTGTCCACCACAAACAAGCTATCAGTCTCCTCAAACCAGCCGTTCATCGCGCCCCGACTGGTATGCAGCAACCGCTGATAGGCCAAGTCGAAGTCCACGTCCAGTTGCGATAAAAAAAATGGCGACTCGCTCAGAAATTCCCGAATTTTTTCCAGCAGCGTCGCTAGTGGCGAGGAGTGGCCAGGGCTGTAAATATCCGGGTGATGATCAAGCAATTGACAAAGCAATGTTGATCCAGCTCGTGGCAACCCGGTTATATAAATAATTCTTTTGTTTAACATTATAAACTATCCAATTGAATAGATTAATTTTTATTAAAAATAGCGAATCAGGAAAAGCAACGCTTAG
Organism: Candidatus Competibacteraceae bacterium; assembly: GCA_020444985.1. Lineage (GTDB taxonomy): Bacteria > Pseudomonadota > Gammaproteobacteria > Competibacterales > Competibacteraceae > UBA2383. The sequence continues at coordinate 901 of JAGRHK010000116.1, read as the reverse complement.
TAGATCCAAGGTACCCATTAAAAATATGATTTAGTATGCACCACAAACACTATAAATAATGCGTGAGTCGCCTAAAATTTGTGGGATCGCTGCCGATATCTGGAAACGTTGCACTTTAACTCTGAATCGTCAGGAGTTCCCATGAAAATCATCCGCCTGCAACCGAATATCCGCGCCGTCGCCACTCCCACGATCGATCCCGCACGGAAGGCGCTGGCGCTGGCGGTCGCGAGTGCGCTGGGTTTGAGCGCGCCGCCATTGTTCGCGGCGACCTGCACGGCTACAGACGATGCCTCGTTGCGCGCCTGCATCAGCGGCGCATCCTCCGGCGACACGATCGACATCACGACGGATATTACCCTGAGCAACTATCTGCCCAACATCGCCACCAATCTGACCGTGACCGGCAACAGCCATACGGTGAGCGGCAATAACGCTTATCGTGTCTTTTGGGTCGAGAGCGGTACCGTGGCGTTTCAAAACCTGACCATTGCCCAAGGCCAGGCTTTGGGTGGGAGCGGTGGAACAGGCAATGGCGGCGGCGGCGGCGGCGCAGGTCTGGGGGGCGGACTGTTTGTGAACGGCGGGGCGGTGACCCTGGATACCGTGACCTTCAACAATAACGCGGCTCAAGGCGGCGCCGGCGGTAATGCAACTAACTTCAATGATAACGGTGGTGGCGCCGGCGGCAGGGGGGGCCATGGGGGAGCAGCCGCATCTTTGGGTGGGGGTGGGGGTGGCCTGCATCCCGGCCAAGATGGTTCTAGCCCGACCCCCAACGGCAGTGGCGGCGCAGGTGCGCCTCTTGGGACTGCGGGCGGTGCCGGCGGTTTTGGTGGCGGTGGCGGCGGGAGCGGTGGTTTCTCAGCAAGTGCTAATGGTGGCGCGGGCGGCTTTGGCG
>JAGRHK010000115.1 GCA_020444985.1 Candidatus Competibacteraceae bacterium | reverse complement strand
CTATATTATTAGAATAATAGTCATCCTCCTTATTCGCTAGACGGTCCCGAATTACTTTTACAAATAGCAGGCCGATACCAACAATAGTGATAAAGCCAATAATGCCAACTGGAAAAGCCGCTATCATTCCTGCAATTATTGCAATAATCCAGCATCCGGCTACGATTGTTAACAACATATAAGCAATTTTTTCCATAATAGTATACCTCTAATTTTGGTAGTATCCCTTGACTGCCTTAATATGCTCATTCCTGTAGAGCACTTCCGCCTATTCTGCGCTGAGCATCCGTCTATGGCTCAGCAAGGCAACGGACTACCGGCGCTCAAACTCGTGCAACACGAATGCATGACCGCCATTAGTGAAGCGCCGCAGTGGGATTTCCGTCGCTGGGCACAGCCCTGCATGTGATCCGCCGTCGGACTCTGCAAACCATCCCTGAGCGCATCCGTCAATTAATCGTCGACTGCCAAGCGCAGGGAGTCAGTAATATCTAAAATATCTGAGTGATAACGCTTAAGTTGGCGCTGATGACAGGGAAGCCCTATCGGGCACGCCCTATGCTTAGCTTACCGAGTGTGCTGCCTCAATTCCATGAGAAACATCCGGCAACCCGAGTTATTCGACAAGACCATGAAGCGTACAGGCCATGCTTTGGCGATATCACCCACTTCAAGCCGCTGGCGACTCATCGGTCAATTGCTCCTGCTGCTCGCCTTTTGCACCTTGCTGAATCTCCCCCTGCTGGCTCCGAAATTCCTGCCCTTGCATGATTCACTCCTCGTGATGGAAGCCTTCCACGACTTCCATCAGGAACTGATGCGCCATGGCGAGTTTCCCCTGTGGATCCCAGCGCAAGCCCTGGGTCTGCCGTTCCTGCCCTACCTGTTGACGCTGATCAAGCCGCCTAAACTGATCGTCCTCGCCTTGGGCGCCGGGCTGGGCGTCGAGGACTCGATGGGGTTGTTCAAGATCGCCGTTCTGATGGATCAGTGGATTCTGCTGATCGGGATCTGGTTGCTGGCTCGGATTTTGTTCCGGCATCCGGCAACCGTCTTTCTGGTTTGTTTGGCGTCGGCGTTTCTGGGCCTGGCCTGGTTGATCCAGTACCTCATTTTGCTGGAGATCATCAGCCTGCTGCCCCTCCAAATGTATCTGGTCGTGCGCGGTTGCCGGGAGCGTGAATCCGCCTGGTTGCTGATCGCCGGCGGACTGCTGCCCTTCAGCGCCTATTTTGCCAGCATCCAGTTTTTCGTGTTGTTTATCCTCTTCATGGTCCTACGTAAAGCGTATCTCTGGCCCTGGCGGGAGGTCTTCCGCCTCACGCCGATCCGCTGGGCCGGATGGGGCTGGGCGCTGGGCGTGACGGGCGCCTATCTGATATTCCTCATCCTCCTAACCAGTAGCGCGGAATTTGTGACGGATGTGGAAAACCGGCTGGGTCCGCTGGTCTATTTTGAGAAATACCTGACTTACGCCCACAACGACCTGGCAACCCCGCGACTGCTGGATTTTATTGCTGGATTACGGGGTTATCACCTGACTGTGATCATCGACTATCCGGGCTGGATCGTGCTGGCTTTAGCCGTCTATGCCTTTCTGCATGTCCGCACCTGGATGTTTTTCGGATTCGGGCTGGCCACGCTGGCGGTTTTGGGAATCACGGTCGGCGGCGGGATGGCCGCTCTGGCTTATTTATTCCCTGGAATGCAGATCATGAGCCATATCGGCCAGTTAGGCGGCGTTCTGCATCTGCTGCTGATTCTGTGCGCCGGCTTCGGCCTGGATTTCCTGTTTCGGCAATGGCAGCGGGGGCGACCGTGGTGGCGGTTCGTCATAGGATTCAGTCCACGCCAGCGCTGGATCGGCAGGGTCTTGACCGTCGTTGCCGGAGTCTATCTGATCGATCAGGCTGTCGCCTATCATATCCATGCCCGGATCCTGCCTGGAGGTTGGCGTGACCAAGACACTCTCTGGATGTTGGCTTTGGCGACTCGCCTGATCGCCGGTGGTGCGGCCATCGCGTGGTGGTTTTGGGCAAGAGACCGCCTGGCGCGCGCGCGTTCCCCGCATCACCTGACAATTCCGCTGGCCTTCGTCATGTTGGTGGATATGGTCGGCTTCCATCTGGCGCTCAACGCCGAGTATCCCCGGCTTGACGACCGGCAACAGCACACCGTGACGCAGATTTTCTCCCATTCACCGGTGCGCTTCCAGCCCGAGCGGACCCTGCCGACCCTGGCCGAGATCAAGGAGCGCCAAAACTTCGGCTTGGCGCTGGATACCGGCAACCTGTTCTCCGATCAGCGCTATTCGATTCATCAGCAAACCAGTCAATGGCATACTTGCCATGCCGCCTGGAAAAACCGCGTCGCTTCTCATGCGGTCCTTTTTTTCTCCAGACTCCATGGTCTGGATCTGGAAAAGGTCATTTATGAAAATAGCCCGTTGCTCGATGCGGAATCGCGCATTGCCCGTACACTGGGATGCGGATCGCCAATCTTGCGGCTCGTGGGCGTGGATCAGGGTCTTATGGTGGAAGACGCCAGACAAGCCATCCGGCTGTCGGTGCTCCCTCAGCGCGAAGATCAATTGATTCTGCGTCGGGCAGCGGCGGTCCAGCGCGCGCCGTTCACGAGCGACATGCTTGCGCCGTTCCAGTTGCCGCCGCTGGCCGCCGTTGAGCAGGCTTTCCTGCAATCCGCCACCAATACGGCGCGCTTCGTCGAAAGAAGGGGTGCATTGCCAATGGCCTTCGATTGGAGCTATGTCCGTCCGGTTGCCGCCCAGGCCTATTTTCTGGGCGCTGGGATTCACGGGGAAGAAGGAAGACGCCGCATGCCCCAGGCTTGGCGGCTGATGGCTTCTCATGATGGCCAGCACTGGGTGCTCATCGACCGGGTCGAGGCGTCTCCCCTGTGGCGTAATCAGGAAAAACGGGTTTTTGCCATCAACGACTCCCGATCTTTTGCCCATTATCGCCTGTGGGTCGATGCCGTGGCCACGGGTGATCTGGTGCGTTTCTACCGCCTAGGCCTGATGCCCAGCTTCCCATCGCAAGCCGCGACGGCGGCTGACAAGCGGGACGTATCGGCCGCAGTGCAAGCGGTCGAACCGGTTTTCTCCAAGAATCATCTAACACTCGATGCACTTGGAACGATTCATTCGCCCCAGCGCTTTCAGGCCAACGTCATGGAACTGGACGTGACCGTCCGCCATCCGCAAGGCGCGTGGCTGGTGTATGCGGATGCTTATGATCCCCACTGGCAGGGCTTCGTGGATGGTAAGGCGGTAGAGGTCATGGAAGCAGATCTGGCCTTCAAAGCCATCCGTCTGCCCACCGGAACCCATCAGGTGCGTTTCGCCTATCGGCATTCAGGGGCGATCGGGGTTCTCATTGGGTTCACGGGCATCAGCAGCCTGTTCTTGATCGGCTTGCTGTGGCTGGTTTTCGCTGTTATCCAGCGGTCAATGGTCAATGAAAATCATCTTGCTGGTTTTCAGTGCAAAAATCGCATTGTGGAGACGACCCCATTCAATATCGAATCCCCTTCAACAAAGTTGTCTGCCTAGGGCGGGAACGCGACTACTTGGAAGAAGCGCTGAACGGTGGGCAGCTTGCCAGTGACGGCAAATACTCCGCACAGGCGCAGGTCTTGTTGGAAGCCGCGCTGGACGCGCCCAGGGTCTTGTTGACTACCTCGTGCAGCGATGCCCTGGAAATGTGCGCTCTGTTGCTCGACCTTCAGCCGGGCGACGAAGTGATCGTTCCCTCATTCGCCTTCGTCACCGTAGCGGGCGCGTTTGCCTTGCGGGGCGCGCGAATCGTGTTCGCCGACATTCGCCCCGACACGCTCAACATCAATGAGGAAAAACTGGCGGAATTAATCACCCCGCGCACCCGCGCCCTGGTGGTGGTGCATTACGCGGGCGTCGCCTGCGAGATGGAAGCAATCCAGGCGCTGGCTGCTCACCACCGGATCGCGGTGATTGAAGATCTGGCGCATGGCCCTTTTGCGACCTACCGAGGACGTCCATTGGGGAGCTTCGGAGCGCTGGCGTGCCTGAGCTTTCACGAAACCAAGAATTTCAGTTGCGGCGAAGGCGGTGCGCTGATCGTCAATGATCCGACTTTGCGCCGCCGCGCCGGAATCGTTCATCAAAAAGGAACGGACAGAAACCGCTTCCTGGCTGGCGAGGTCGATAAATACACTTGGCGCGACCTCGGCGGCAGCTTTGCGCCTGCCGATCTGCTGGCGGCGTTTCTGGTGGGGCAACTGGAAGCGCGCCAGACCATCCAGGCGCGGCGCGCGCGCATCTGGCAACGCTATGACCAAGGGCTGCGCGACTGGGCCACCGCTGAGGGAGTCAGTCGCCCAACCGTACCCACCCATTGCGAACCGGCTTGGCATGCCTATTATCTGGTGATGCCCAACCGCGCGGCGCGAGACGGTCTGATTGCCTTTCTGAAAGCCCAGGGCATTCTGGCGGTTTTCCATTATGCGCCGCTGCATCTGTCGGCAATGGGACGACGACATGGCGGTCAACCCGGCGCTTGTCCGGTCACCGAGCGGATCGCCTCATGCCTCGTGCGCCTGCCGTTTTTCACTGTGCTCTCCGCAAGCGATCAGGATGAGGTGATCCGCGCCGTTACCGCTTACGCTATTGCCCCATGAAATCACGAATTTTAGGTCTTTCAGCGTATTATCACGACAGCGCGGCAGCCCTGCTGGAGGATGGCGTTTTGCGGGCGGCCGCTCAAGAGGAACGCTTTTCCCGTAAAAAGCATGACGCAAGCTTTCCCCGATCTGCGGTGCGCTATTGCCTGGCGGTTGCTGGCGCTCCACTCAGCGCGTTCGACAGCGTGGTGTTTTACGACAAGCCATTACTGAAATTCGAGCGCTTACTGGAAACCTATTTGGCGTATGCGCCGCGTGGATTTCGGTCATTCCTGGCGGCGATGCCGGTCTGGTTGCAGGAGAAGCTGTATCTGAAATCCCTGCTACGGCGGGAACTGGCCACAGCGGCGCGGATCGCGCTTGCTGACCTGCCGCCCCTGCTATTCACTGAACATCATCAGGCGCATGCGGCGTCAGCGTTTTTCGCCAGTCCATTTCCCCAGGCGGCGGTGTTATGTCTAGATGGGGTGGGCGAGTGGGCGACAACGTCGGTCTGGCAGGGCGATGGGAATCGGCTGGAGCCGTTGTGGCAGATCGATTTTCCCCATTCGCTGGGCCTGTTGTATTCGACGTTCACGTATTACATGGGCTTTCGGGTCAATTCCGGCGAATACAAGGTGATGGGCCTGGCGCCCTATGGACAGCCGCGCTATGTGGACCGGATTCTGGATCATCTGGTGGACGTGAAGCCGGACGGGACGTTCCGGTTGAATATGGAATATTTTGATTACGCAACCGGCCTGGTCATGCTCAATGCCCGGTTCGAGGCGCTGTTCGGCGGACCGCCCCGGTTGCCGGAGAGTCCACTGACGCAGCGAGACATGGATCTAGCGCGATCGATTCAGCAAGTGACCGAAACGATCGTGTTGCGGCTCGCGCGGACGGTGCGGCGGGAGACCGGCAACCCGTTCCTGTGCCTGGCCGGAGGGGTGGCGCTGAATTGCGTCGCGAACGGGCGCATCCTGCGCGAGGGGATTTTTCGCGATCTATGGGTTCAACCGGCGGCCGACGATGCTGGCGGCGCCATCGGGGCGGCGCTGGCCGCCTGGCATCAGTATGCGGATCGCCCCCGGTTCGCGGATGGGCAAACCGATCGGATGCAGGGCGCGTTGCTGGGACCGGCCTTTGCTGATGCTGAAGTGGACGCACGGCTGGCGCGATTGGGGGCGATTTCCACCGTGCTGCCGGATGCCGAGCTATTCACCGAAGTGGCTCGGCGGCTGGCGGCGGGCCGGGTGGTGGGCTGGTTTCAGGGACGGATGGAATTTGGACCGCGGGCGCTGGGCAACCGGTCAATTTTGGGCGATCCACGCTCCCCGACGATGCAGAAAGTGATGAATCGCAAAATCAAGTATCGGGAATCCTTTCGACCATTCGCTCCTTCGGTGCTGATGGAGCGCGTCGGGGAATATTTCGCGTTG
>JAGRHK010000114.1 GCA_020444985.1 Candidatus Competibacteraceae bacterium | reverse complement strand
CGGCAACGCCGGGTCCTCGGTGGCCGCCCCTGTCATGGCCGGGTGGAAAACCCGGTCGGTTCGAGGCGAGTTCTGGTGCTGGAGCGATCTGGATGAATCTGTGGAGGCGACTGCTGGCCGAATGGCTGGGAACCATGGCGTTGTTGGCGACTGTGGTCGGCTCCGGAATCATGGGCCAGACGCTCGCTGGCGGCCAGGTTGGCCTGGCGCTGCTGGCCAATGCCGTGGCAACGGCGGCCATCCTCTACGTGCTGATCTGCACGCTGGGCCCCATTTCCGGTGCGCACTTCAATCCGATTGTGACACTGGCCTTTCGGCTGCGCGGAGAGCTCGGCAACCTCGACGCCATCTGCTATGTGCTGACGCAACTGATCGGGGCGGCCATGGGCGTGCTGCTGGCACACGCCATGTTCGAACAATCGATGTGGCAGCCCGGGATCCAGGCTCGCACCGGTACGGCTCAGTGGTTGAGTGAGGTGGTGGCCAGTGCCGGGCTGATCCTGACGATCATGCTCGGCTTGCGCTGGCGGCCGACGGCGATTCCGGCACTGGTGGCCTGTTTCATTCTGGCGGCCTACTGGTTCACCGCCAGTACGTCCTTCGCCAACCCGGCGGTCACCCTGGCCCGCAGTCTGACCCAGAGCTTTGCCGGCATCCGGGCGATGGATGTGCTGCCGTTCATCGGTGCCCAGTTGCTGGGCATGCTGGTGGCGATGGGACTGGTCGCCGGCCTGTCCCCGCGCGAACCGATGACCACTGACTGAGTGGGCAATCAGTCGGTCCGCAAGCGTTTCTTCATGCCCAGATGGGTGAAGGCAAAGCCTTGCTGTTCGTAGAAGCGATGTGCGTCGGTGCGCTGCCGGTGGGTGGTCAGCTGAGCAAGTATGCAGCCCTGATCGCGGGCCATCTGCAAGGCCGCCTCGGTGAGTCGGGTTCCCAGCCCATGGCCTCGCCATGAACGGGCGATGCGCACCGACTCGATCTGTGCTCGTCGCGCGCCTCGATGTGACAGCCCGGGAATGATGACCAGTTGCATGCAGCCCACCAGTTCACCGTTCAGTTCCGCGACGAGGAAATGGCAGCCCGGGTGACGCTGCATTTCCTCGAAGGCCCGGTAATAGCTGGGATCCGGCGCCGCGTCGATCTGTTCGCGCGTGGCGCCCAGCGCGTCATCGGCCAGCAAGCGGACAATGGCGGGCAGGTCCTCGGCCTTGGCTTCGCGTACCACCCAACCCGGCAACTCTCCGCTCATCGGTCGCATTCCTTACTTCAGGTCGTCCATTCCGAACACATCACGCGGCTGGATCCAGCACTCAGGCCAGTTCCAGCAGTGAGCCGACGATCAGGATCCGCAGGAAGATGACGCCGATGCTGAACACGAAGACCGACAGGTCCAAGGGACCGAGCGGCGGGAGATGACGTCGGATGGGGGCGAGCATCGGGCGGAACAATCGCCCCAGGAACTGGCTGATCGGGTGCTCGCCGTAGCGGTCGACGAAACCCATGATCACGTAAACCAGCAGCAGGATCAGCACCAGCCAGCACAGCGCATCCAACCATTGCGCCAGCGCGGTGAACAGAAAACCCACAGGGCCCGGCAGCTTGTACAGCAGCCCGATCAGCAGGACTTCGAGCGCCGACAGTGCCAGCGCCAGCAGCGGGGCGGCCAGGCCGATGCCATTCCAACTCGGGACGAATCGGCGCAGTGGTGCGAGCATGGGGTTGGTAAACTGAAACAACCCCTGGGCGATGGGATCGCGGAAACCCACCCGGGTGGCTTCCACCAGAAAGCGCGCCCACAGCAGGGCAATGAACAGGCCGAAGATGGCGCTGATGAGAAACGCCAGCGCATTCTGAGCTGCCACGGTCAGGACTCCTGTTCTGCGGCCAGTTGGCGACCGCGTTCGGTTGCTGCGGCGATTGCACTGGACATCATGCGGGCGAGTCCGGCGCGTTCAAGGACGCCCAGCGCTGCAGCGGTGGTCCCACCGGGTGAGGTGACGCGGCGACGCAGTTCGGCCGCGTCCGGGTCCCCTGGCAGCGCCATGCGGGCGGCGCCAATGGCCGTGCGCAGGACCAGTCGTCTGGCCGTGTCGGCCGGCAAACCCTGTTCAATCGCCGCAGCCTGCATGGCCTCGATGACTGCGAAAAAATAGGCCGGGCCACTGCCGGATACTGCCGTGACGGCGTCCATCAGGCCTTCGTCAGGCACCCGCACGGTTTCGCCAACCGCAGCAAAGATTCGTTCGGCCGTCTGCCAGTCGCCGTCGGCTAGCCCGGCTTCCCCGCACAAGGCCGAAATGCCTTCGCCGACCAGCGCCGGCGTATTGGGCATCGTGCGGACAATGGCGGCGTCATAGCCCAGCCAGCGTCGCAAATCCGGCTCGCGCACGCCGGCGGCGATGGAAATCACCAAAGGTTGGCGTTCTTGCACACGCTCGGCCAGCGCCTCGACCACCTGACGCAGAACCTGCGGTTTGACCGCCAGAATGATAACCTGACCCTTAGCCGCAATCTCGCTATTATCAGCGCCGGTATGTACGCCGAAACGCCCGCGCAGCAATTCGCGTTGGCCCGCATCCGGCTCGGCAACCCAGATGCGATCCGCATCGCCGCTGTTGGCCAGCAGACCGCCAATCAGGCAGCGCGCCATATTGCCGCCGCCGATGAATGCCATGGGGATGTCTTTCATCACCACCTCTGTACTGGAAAATCCTGAATCGTTGTGAACCTGGATCCGGTCGGCAGGGGCCGCCTGACCCAACAAAATCAAGTCCGGGTTGATAACCAGCGACCTGACCCGATTGGCAAGTCGGTCTTCGCTTGCTTCAAGGTTTAGCGCTCAACAGTTGGATAATCTGTTCGCTGACATGGGCAAGCCGACCATCCTGCCGATAGGCGCGATATACCTGTTGCTTGCGCGCTGTATCGAACTGCTGGTAAAGCGCGTAGGTTCCCGGCAAGCTGGCGCGTAGCGCCTGCTCGAACGCGGCTTGATCGAGGCCCGATGCCAAGCGATCTGCCGTTATCTCACCCTTGTCGTTCGCCGTCGTCGCCTCTGAACGGGACGGCGCGGCCTGCTCAATAATCAATATGGTCGCCTGGCGTTTTGCTTCCTCTTCGATCTCGCGCAGATAGCTATCATCCGCGCCGAGCAGGAGCGGCGCAACCAGTAACAGCATCTGGGCCCACCTGCGATGAGTGTACCTATTCTGAAGGGGAGTCAGTAGCAACATGATGGCTTCTCGGGATGCGCAATGGCTTCGAATCATCGCCCGGTTGAACTGAAAAAATAGCTTTTTAGCATAACGGAAAGCAGCGCTTCATGCGCGGTGGCCGAACAGCGCCGTACCAATGCGCACCAGGGTCGCGCCTTCGGCGATGGCGGCTTCCAGGTCGTCGGACATGCCCATGGAGAGCGTATCCAAAGCCAGTCCCTCCGCATTCAAGCGATCGCGCAGTTCCCGCAGTCGGGCGAAAGGTTGGCGCTGGCCATCAAAATCGCTGGCAGGGGCCGGTATCGCCATCAAGCCGCGCAGACGCAATCGAGGCAACGCAGCGACCCTCCGGGCAACGTGGGCCACTTCGCTTTCGTCAAAGCCATGCTTGCTCGGCTCCTGATCGATGTTGATCTCCAGACAGATATTCAGCGGAGGCAACGTGGCGGGCCGTTGCGCATTCAATCGCTCGGCGGTCTTCACGCGGTCAACGCTGTGCGCCCAGGCAAAGTGCTCGGCGATGCCCCGGGTTTTGTTGGTCTGGATCGGGCCGATGAAATGCCACTCCAGCTCCAGCGCTCGCAACTCGGCCATTTTATCCAGTGCTTCCTGAAGGTAGTTTTCCCCAAAGCAAGATTGGCCAGCAGTCGCCAGGGCAGCGATAGCATTGGCCGGATGCGTCTTGCTGACGGCCAGCAAACGCACCGAATTTACCGGGCGCTGGAAACGGCGCTCGGCATCATGAATTCGGGCGAGCACCGTTTGCAAGCGTGCAGCAAAATCAATACTCATGGTCCATGCCCTCGATTAATGATGCGCAACGATCATGGTTTTGCGCGATATACTATTGCAAATCCAGCTTAGCAGAATGGCCTGCTAAAAAACTCCTTATTCTTTCTTTGCCAGGGCAACTGCCATGAATCTTGACGAACTGTTGACGTTTTCCGTACAAAATAATGCTTCGGACTTGCATCTGTCGGCTGGTTTACCGCCCATGATCCGGGTGGATGGCGATGTGCGCCGCATCAATGTCCCTCCGCTCGAACACAAGCAGGTGCATGGATTGATCTATGACATCATGAACGATAAGCAGCGCAAGGACTACGACGAATTCCTGGAATGCGACTTTTCGTTTGAAATTCCCAAATTAGCCCGGTTCCGCGTCAACGCCTTCAATCAGGATCGGGGCGCGGCGGGCGTATTCCGCACCATTCCCACAGTCATTAAAAGTCTGGAAGAGCTGGCGTGTCCCCCGGTGTTCCGCGACCTCATTGCCGTCCCGCGCGGCCTGATTCTGGTGACCGGGCCGACCGGCTCAGGCAAGTCGACAACCCTGGCGGCCATGATCGATCACATCAACAAGAATGAATATGGCCATATTCTGACCATTGAGGACCCCATTGAATTTGTCCATCAAAGTCAGCGATGCCTGGTCAACCAGCGCGAAGTGCACCGCGATACGCTGGGTTTTAGTGAAGCGCTGCGCTCGGCGTTGCGTGAAGACCCGGATATTATTCTGGTCGGCGAAATGCGCGATCGAGAAACCATCAGTCTGGCGTTGACCGCCTCCGAAACCGGACACTTGGTCTTTGGCACCTTGCACACCAGCTCCGCGCCCAAGACCATCGACCGCATTATCGATGTGTTTCCAGCGGGTGAAAAACCCATGGTGCGGTCGATGTTGTCAGAATCACTGCGCGCAGTGATTTCTCAGGCGCTGCTCAAGAAGAAAGGCGGCGGACGCATGGCGGTGCATGAAATCATGGTCGGCATTCCCGCCATCCGCAATCTGATTCGTGAGGACAAGGTGGCGCAAATGTATTCGTCGATTCAGACCGGCGCCTCGTTTGGCATGCAGACCCTCGATCAAGCGTTGCTGGATACGGTCAAAAAGGGGATGGTGGCCCGCGAGGAAGCAATTACCTATGCGCAGAACAAAGCATCCTTCAAACAACAATAGGTGGGATAAAGCCAGGGGCGGTTGCATTCGCAACCGGCCATGATGTCCGCGTACCGGTGATTCAGCACTTGTCAAAAACCACGCGCCCTTCCAGCAGGGTATGCGTGACTCGGCCATACAATTCCCAGCCAAGGAACGGCGTGTTTCGACCTCGACTATGCAGCAGCTCCGGCTTGACTAACCAGTCAGCGTCGGGATTAAACACGCAAATATCAGCCCGTGCGCCCACACCAAGATGACCGCTGTCCAGCCCCAGAATCTGCGCCGGCCCCCATGTTAACCGTTCAATCAATGCCGACAGGGATAACACCCCATCCCGGACCAGCCGCAGACCCAACCCCAGCAAAGTATCCAGCCCGGAAATGCCGGGTTCGGTGTCCCCGAATGGCGCCTGTTTCGCATCCGGTTCATGCGGTTGGTGGTCCGAGCAGAGCGCGGTCAGGACGCCACTCGCCAAACCCGCCCGCAGCGCCTCCTGGTCGCGCAGCCCACGCAGCGGCGGACGAACATGGCAACGGCTGTCGAAGCGCGTCAGATCCATTTCGGTCAGATGCAGATGATGCATCGCAACATCGGCGGTAACCGGCAAGCCTTCCGCCTGGGCGCGGGCGATCAGTTCAACCGACCGACGGCTGGACAGCCGACCAAAGTGCACTCGGACGCCCAAGTCGCGAATTAACTCCAGATCGCGGGCCATCATTCCCGTTTCCGCCGCAACTGGGATGCCGGGCAAACCCATGCGCGTTGCGACCGGCCCTTCATGCGCCAGACCGCTCCCTAATTCAATGTCGAGTGGGGTCAGAAAGACGGTCAGGTCGAAAGTCGCTGCGTACTCCAGCGCCCGACGCAACACCCGGCTATTGGCGACGGGACGTCCGCCATCGCTGACGCCAATGCAACCGGCTTCCTGCAACGCGGCCATCTCCGCCAGAC
>JAGRHK010000113.1 GCA_020444985.1 Candidatus Competibacteraceae bacterium | reverse complement strand
TGTATGAAGACCTGCCGCTGGTGCTGCGGGTGCTGCGCGATTTCGTCGGCGACAGTGTGGAGAAGGTGCGGATCGACTCGCGCGAGAGCAGTCAGCGCATGGTGCAATTCGCCGAAAAATTTGTGCCGGAGATGCTTTCGCGTCTGGAGCACTATCCTGGCGAACGACCCATTTTCGAGTTGTACGGCATTGATGATGAAATCCAGCGCGCGCTCGGCAAGAAAGTCCATCTGAAATCCGGCGGCTATCTGGTGGTTGACCAGACCGAAGCCATGACCACGATTGACGTAAATACCGGCGCCTATGTCGGACATCGCAATCTGGAGGAGACGATTTTCAAGACCAATCTGGAAGCGGCGGCGGCGATCGCCCGGCAGTTGCGGCTACGCAATCTGGGCGGAATTATTATTCTGGATTTCATTGACATGATTAGCGAAGAGCATCGCCAGGCCGTGCTGAAGGCGCTGGAAAAACATCTGGAGAAGGATCGCGCTAAAAGTCATATTTCCCAAGTGTCGCCCTTAGGCCTGGTGGAAATGACGCGCAAACGCACCCGCGAGAGTTTGGGACAGATTCTGTGTGAACCCTGTCCGTTATGCGATGGGCGCGGTTCCATTAAGACGGCGGAGACGGTGTGTTATGAAATTTTCCGCGAACTGTTGCGCGAGGCCCGGCAGTACGCGCCGCGTCAGTTTGTCGTGCTGGCCGCGCCGGATGTCGTGGATGTCATGCTGGATCATGAGTCGCATAGCGTGGCGCAACTGGAAGCGTTTATTGAGATCCCGGTCAAATTTCAGGCCGAAGTGCTGTACACCCGCGAACAATATGACGTGGTGTTGATGTGAATTCCCCGGCTGGAACGCGCGATGTGCGTAAATGGCAAAATCGTGGTCTGCGGAATGCGTTCCTGCTTCCCGCCAGCCGCACGCGCCGCACTTTGCGCTGGACCCGGCGGCTGCTGCTCACACTGCTGTTGCCGCTCCTGTTGCTGGCGGCGTTCGGCCAGTGGTGGGTCCTGCCGCGCCTGAACGACTATCGTGATGATCTGACCCGCGCGTTAAGCGATGCTTTGCATCTGCCCGTGCGCATCGAGGGCATCACCGCGACCCTGGACGGCTGGCGTCTGGCGCTGGCGTTGCGCGGGGTGAGTCTGGATGATCCTGGGCGGCAGGACCCTCTGGCCTCTTTCAAAGAGGCAGACATTACCCTGAATCTATGGCGCTCCCTGCGGGAATGGCGACCGGTCGTCGGACGCATCCGCCTGGAAGGCGCCAGCGTCACCCTGGAGCCGGGACCGGATGGGCTATCCCGGCTCTTCGCTCCGGATGAAAACAAACCGGCGCTAACGACTTTGGCGGATCATCCGTTGTTCGATCTGCGGCAACTGGATCTGGTCGGTGAACAGGTGACGTTGCGCCGATCCGACGGTTTCGCTTGGCAACTGGCGCACCCCTATCTGCGCCTCCAAGACGCGGCCGGCGGCCGGCGGTTGGCCTTGACCGCAGATTTACCCGCGCCGCTTGGCGGGCGTTTGGAGCTGACCGTCGACCGGCCGCCGCTGGATGATCACGAGACTAACGAACAGGGTTGGCGCGTGCGTGGGCAAATTCTGGTCGCGGCCGGCACAACCGAGGCGCAGTCATCGACTGAATTCGCCGCGACGCAAACCGGCGCGAGCTGGCAAGCCGTTATTCGTAATCTACGCGCGGAACATCTGTTCGCCTGGGTAACGCCCTGGCTGAGCGAAGCGGCCCGCCAATGGCTGACGCCGCTCAACCCGCGCGGCAACTTGCCGGAAATAACGCTGCGCGCCGATCCTGCCGCCGGAACGCACGCAATCGATGTGGTTCTGCACGGGTTAAGCGTGGACTCGACTCACGGCCTGCCCGGTTTCGATAACGTTACCGGACGATTGACCCTCACGCCGGGACAGGGTCAAGTTGAATTAAACAGTCACACGGTCCGGGTAGATACAGCGGGTCTGCTGCGCGCGCCCATTACCCTAAATACGCTCCATGGAACCGTCGCCTGGCGGCGTTCTCCCGAGGCTCTGCATGTCGAAAGCGCTGGACTGGAACTGGCCAATGCAGATCTCAACGGACGGTTTTGGGGCAGCGTCATTGTTCCGGATAACGGCAAGCCAGTGCTGGATATCCAGGGCCATTATCATGACGTGCAGGTCAAGCAGGCCTGGCGTTATCTCCCGGTCGCTGTCATTCCGCCGCAAGGCATCGCCTGGCTGGACCGGGCGCTGGTGGATGGCCGGGTTACGACGGGCGAGTTGATCTTCCGGGGTCCGCCAGCCGCTTTTCCCTTTGACCGGGATGAGGGGCTGTTTGAAACCCACTTCCAGGTAGAAAACGCCATACTGGATTATACGCCGGGCTGGCCGCGCCTGGAGCGTTTGCAGGCAGCGGTCCGCTTTCGTAATCGCGAACTGACCGTCAAGGCGCGCAGCGGTCGGTTACTGGATGGGCGTCTCGAAGAGGCAACGGCCCGGATTGCCGATCTCTCCAAAGTCGTCGTCGAGGTTCAGGGACGCGCCAAAGGTCCTGGCGCCAGCATGTGGCGCGCCTTGCAGGGCAGTCCGGTCGGCCACGAACTGCACGAAAATCTGCCGGAGTTGCAGATTAGCGGCGTCAGTACGCTCGATCTTGCCTTGACCCTGCCGACGGATGGCCGCCCCAATCAGGTGCGTGGACGGATCGGGTTGCTGAATAACGATGTGACGCTGCCCACCCGAAAAGTGACGTTGAACCGACTGCGCGGCACGGTACGCCTCACGGAAAGCAGCCTGGAAATCCGTGATGTACGCGCGTTGTGGCGCGGTGCGCCGATTCGGCTCGATCTGGAGCTGGCGGGGCACGAATTGCGCACGCAAATCGCTGGAAAACTGGGTTTAGCGGCGCTGGCTGGACCCGCCGTGGCCGCAGCGCTGAAACCCATTACCGGCGCCAGCGACTGGAAAGCGGTGCTTGTGGTTCCCACGCATCGTCAGGAACAGGAAGCCGCATTCTCCCTGGAACTAAGTTCTAATCTGCGCGGCGTTGCTATCGATCTGCCTGCGCCCTTGGGCAAGACGGCAAGAGAATCGCGTCCGCTACGCATCAGAGTGCGACCGGCTGAGCATGACCATTCGACCGTAGCGTTCGAATATGAACCGGAGGTGCGGGCGCTGGTGGCGTTGACAGGATTATCGGACGCGCCCCAGTTCGAACGCGGCGAATTGCGCATCGGCGCCGGCCCGGCGCGACTCCCCAATGAACCGGGTCTGGCCATCATCGCCGACTTGCCGCGCTGGACCTGGAGCGCCCCGGTTGATCGTTCCTCTCCTGGCCAGGGATGCCACAGGGCGTCGGGAGCATCGTCCGATGCTGTTCGGAATCCTCTGGCTGTCGTGAATGATCTGGAAGCGCGGATAGGTCAATGGGAAGTCGCCGGTCAGTCGTTCGACGGCGTGATGATACGCGCCCATCGCGATCCGCAAGGATTGCAAGTCACTTTGAATAGCAAGGCCCTGGCCGGACAGGCGACGCTCCCGGATCGTCCAACTCCGACGCGACCGGTGAACATCGCATTACAGCGCCTGTGGGTACAGCGTGCTGATGAGGGTAACGGCGCTGCGCGGGTTGCACCGGCTTCCACAGCCAACCCTTGTCAATTGCCTCCTCTGACTTTGACAGTGGCCGATCTGCGCCTGGACGACCAGGCGCTGGGCCGCTTGCGGTTCGCCATCAAGCCTCGTTTCAACGGCGTCCAATTTGCTGGAATTGAATTGCGTTCTGCGCAGCAACAGATCGATGCAGATGGGGAATGGGGGTGGAACGGCAACCGTCAGGCTTCCCGGATCACGGCGGCGTTGCGCAGTCCGGCGTTGGCTGAAACCCTGGCGGCTTTTGGCTATCCACAATCGGGCATCGCGCATGGCCCCACTAAAGCACGCCTGGATGCAAAATGGGCGGCAGGGTTGCCGGATTTCGCGCTGGAGCGGATCGCCGGTACGCTCCGCTTCGAAATCGGTTCCGGGCAACTGCTGGAAATCAACCCCGGTCTGGGCCGCATGTTGGGCCTGTTCAGCATCCAAAGTTTAAATCGCCGCCTGAGCCTGGATTTCAGCGATCTCTTTCAACCTGGCACCAGTTTTGATCGCATCAACGGTGAATTCGTCTTCAAGAACGGCCAGGCGCGCACGGATAACCTGAACATTGACGCGCCGGCGGCGCAGATTGCCATCCGGGGACGGGTCGGCTTGCGTGACCGCGATTACGATCAACAAATCACGATTACACCACATTTGGGCGGCGCGTTGCCCATCGCGGGCGCTATCGTGGGCGGACCTGCTGCAGGTGCGGCGATCTTCGTCGCGGAACGCCTGTTGCAAAAGGGCATTGAGCAAGCGACCCAATATCAGTACCAATTAACCGGCTCGTGGGATGATCCGGTGTTTGAGCTACGGCAGATACCGGCGGCAACAGCCGCAGAGTCCGTCCGGCACGGGTTCGCGAGCGACAACTGAATTCCGAATCGAGGTGATCACCGATGTCCATACTTGCCGCTATTCAAATGGTTTCCGAACCGACGGTCGCCGCTAATCTGGCGACTGCTGCCGATTTACTGGCGGAGGCGGCGCGGCGCGGCGCGCGATGCGCCGTATTGCCGGAAAATTTTGCCTTGATGGGGCGTCGGGAAAGCGACGGATTCGCAATTCAGGAAGCGGCAGGGGATGGCCCCATTCAGGCTTTTCTTGCCGAACAGGCGGCCCGCCATCGGTTGTGGCTGGTGGGCGGAACGATCCCGCTTCAGAGCGACGCGGATGATCAGCGGGTGCGCGCCGCGTGCCTGTTGTTTGATGATCAAGGCCGCCAGGCGGCTCGCTATGACAAGGTGCATCTGTTTGATGTGCAGTTACCGGACAGCGCCGAACGCTATGCGGAGTCGGCGACGATTGCGCCGGGCGATCGCTATGTCGTGGCGGATACGCCGTTGGGTCGGCTGGGGCTGGCGGTCTGCTACGATTTGCGCTTTCCGGAACAATTTCGCGCCATGTCCGCCCGAGGCATGGATCTTCTGGCGCTACCGGCGGCGTTTACTGCGGCGACTGGCGCCGCTCACTGGGAAATTCTGCTGCGCGCGCGGGCGATTGAAAATCAGTGCCATGTGATCGCCGCCGCGCAGGGCGGACGGCATGATAATGGTCGGGAAACTTTCGGCGACAGTTTGCTGGTCGACCCGTGGGGGTTGATTCTCGATCGGTTGTGCACGGGACCGGGCGTGGTCGTGGGTCAACTCGATCAGGCGTTTTTACAGGAGATTCGCCAGCGATTTCCCGTGCTCGGGCATCGGCGACCTGAGCTAGCGGAATGACGTTTTTTCCAGAGTAGCGGCGGGCGTCGCTGGATTCGCGTCGGTATCCAGCCAATGCACGGTGCGGGTTTCCGGTTCGGGTTGCAGTGTCGCGTGGTGAATGTCAAAGCGTTCATTCAGCACCTTATGGCACACCTCCAGCACGGTTTCCCACTGGCGCACATCCCGCACCACCAGATGCGCGGACAACATCACCTGTGCCGAGGCGACGCTCCAGATATGCAGGTCATGCACGGATGCGACGCCCGGCACGGTTGCCAGCGCCTGTCCCACGGCTTCGGGCGCGAGCGCGAACGGCGTTCCTTCCATCAAGCCTTGCAGCGCTTCACGCAACAAGCGCAGACTGGATACGACGATCAGCACGCCGATTCCCAGGGATAGCAACGGGTCAATCGGCGTCCAGCCGGTGAAGGCGATGACGATGCCGGACAGCAGGGCGGCCACCGAACCGAGCAGGTCGCCCATTACATGCAGCAGCGCGGCGCGCACATTGAGATTACGTTCCCCCCGGCTGAGCAGCCAGGCGACCAGCACGTTAATGGCCAATCCTGCTCCGGCCGCCAACGATACCGCCTCGCCGATGACCGGTTGCGGATCGTGCAGGCGCTGGATGGCCGACACGGTAATCCAGGCGACCAGGATCAGCAGCGCCACACTGTTAATCAACGCCGCCAGAAATTCCGCCCGCCCGAAACCGTAGCTGTGGCGCGCCGATGCCGGGCGGCGGGCCAACCAGGCCGCGCCTGCCGCCAGGGCGAGCGCGGCGGCATCGTTGACCATGT
>JAGRHK010000112.1 GCA_020444985.1 Candidatus Competibacteraceae bacterium | reverse complement strand
CTTGACATTATATTTCAGCAAACCTGTTGAGGTTTAAAGATCAGCCATGTTGGAATGGATCGCCTGATCCAACTCGCGGCTATCCTGGAATCAGTGCTATCATCCGTAGAGATTGCAAAATTGCGGAAACTTTCATCAGCCGATTTCCACCTCAATCAACAACGAGCGCGACGCATGAACGATTCGCATTATGATGTCATCGTGATTGGCACTGGCCCAGGAGGAGAGGGCGCTGCCATGAAGGCCGCTAAGAATGGCAAATCGGTAGCGGTGATCGAAAAGCATCACCTGGTCGGCGGCGGTTGCACCCACTGGGGCACCATTCCCTCCAAAGCCCTGCGACACGCCATCAACCGGATGCTGGAATTCAACACCAGCCCCATCTTCCGCAGCGCTCTGGGGCAGGCGCTGAAACTGTCCTACCCTGAATTGCTGCGCTCCGCCGAATCGGTGATCGCCCGCCAAACCGCCATGCGCTGCGATTTCTACGAGCGCAACCGGGTCAACCTGCATCACGGTCACGCCCGGTTCCTCGACGCCCATACCCTGGAGATTCGCGCGGGCAGTCAAGGCGAACCGACCGTGTTGACTGCGGATGGTTTTGTCATCGCTTCCGGCTCCCATCCCTTCCGACCCCGCGATATCGATTTCAACCATCCACGCATCTTCGACAGCGACACCATCCTGAGCATGTCCACGACGCCGCGCTCGATTCTGGTTTATGGCGCCGGAGTCATCGGTTGTGAATACGCCAGCATTTTCCGCAACATGGGCTGCAAGGTGGATCTGGTGGACACCCGTTCGCAATTACTGTCCTTCCTCGACGACGAAATCAGCCACGCCCTCAGCTATCACTTACGCGACCAAGGGGTGATGATTCGCCATAACGAGGAGTATGAAAGCGTCGAAGGTCTGCCAGACGGTATGCTGATGCACTTCAAATCTGGCAAGAAAATCAAGGCGGATACGCTGCTATGGGCCAATGGCCGCACGGGCAACACCGCAAACATGGGTCTGGAGGAGCTGGGTATTACTCCGAACAATCGTGGCCAAATCAAAGTAGATGACAACTATCGCACGGCGCTGCCGCATATCTACGCCGTCGGCGATGTGGTCGGCTACCCCAGTTTGGCCAGCGCCGCCTACGATCAAGGCCGTTTCGCCGCAACGCATCTAGTGCAGGGCAATTGCGATCATCACCTGGTGGATTACATCCCAACCGGCATTTATACTTCGCCCGAGATCAGCTCCATTGGTCGCACCGAACGCGAACTAACCGAAGCACGGGTGCCTTACGAAGTCGGACACGCCTATTTCAAGAGTCTGGCGCGCGCCCAGATCACCGGACGCACGGTTGGCATTCTCAAGCTGTTGTTCCATCGCGATACGCTGGAAATCCTGGGTATCCATTGTTTTGGCGACCAAGCGGCGGAAATCGTCCACATTGGTCAAGCCATCATGGCGCAGCCGGGCGAAGCCAACACCATCCAATATTTTGTCAACACTACTTTCAATTACCCCACCATGGCCGAAGCGTACCGGGTTGCGGCGCTCAACGGTCTGAATCGGCTGGCCTGAGAGAGGATTCTGCATTGGATATCACCCCCTATCTCAAACTGATGGTCGACAAGGAAGCCTCTGACCTGTTTTTCCACGTCGGTGCGCCGGTCAATATCAAAATTG
This sequence comes from Candidatus Competibacteraceae bacterium, assembly GCA_020444985.1. GTDB lineage: Bacteria > Pseudomonadota > Gammaproteobacteria > Competibacterales > Competibacteraceae > UBA2383. The sequence continues at coordinate 4,471 of JAGRHK010000112.1, read as the reverse complement.
GCGGCGTGGTTCGACCTATCGGCAATAAAGTGCTCGGTCCCGGCGGGGTGCGCGAAGTCGCCTATTCGGTGATGAAAGATGACCAGATCAAGGAATTTGAACACGACTGGGAGCTTAATTTCGCCATTCCGCTGCATGGCGTAGGCCGCTTCCGCGCGAATGTCTTCAAACAACGCGGCGAAGTGTCGATGGTGATCCGCTACATCAAAGGCGACATTCCACAGGTCGAGGAATTGGGCCTGCCGCCCCTGCTGCGTCAGATCGTGATGGAAAAGCGCGGCCTGATTCTGCTGGTCGGCGCGACCGGCTCCGGTAAATCGACCACGCTGGCGGCGATGATTGATCATCGCAACTCCAGCTCGCCGGGGCACATCATTACCATCGAGGATCCGATTGAATTCACGCACCAGCATAAAAAATCGGTGATCGCTCAGCGTGAAATCGGCATCGACACCCACAGCTACGAATATGCCTTGCGCAGCGCCATGCGCGAGGCTCCGGACGTGATTCTGGTGGGTGAAATTCGCGAACGCGATGTAATGAAGTACGTCATGACCTTCTCGGAAACCGGTCACCTGGTGCTGTCAACCTTGCACGCCAACAACGCCAACGGCGCGCTGGAACGCATCGTCAACTTTTTCCCTGAAGATGCCCGCCCCCAACTGTTGATGGATCTGTCGCTGAATCTGCGCGCCATCGTTTCCCAGCGATTGGTGCGCGGCCTGAACGGTGGGCTGGTGCCTGCGGTGGAGATCCTGCTGAATACGCCTTATATCGCTGACTTGATTCAGAAAAGCAAGATCGATTATGTCAAGGATGCCATGGAGCAATCCACGGAATCCGGGACCCAAACGTTCGACCAGGCGCTGTTCCAGCTTTACAAGGAAGGCAAGATTTCCAAGGATGAGGCGATTAAAAACGCGGATTCCAAAAATAACGTGGGTCTGCAAATCCGGTTGGCGGAAGGGATGGGGTCGAACAGCAAAGCATCGCCCGCGAACCTGGGCGATCTGGCGCTGCATGATGACGAACAGGAAAGAAATCGGTTCGGGATATGAGCAACGCGCCCGCCCGCCGTATGGCGGATATTGCGCCATTTCATGTCATGGCGTTGCTGGCGCGGGCGCGGGAACTGGAGGCGGCGGGCCGCTCCATCATCCATATGGAAATCGGCGAGCCGGATTTTCCGACGGCGGAACCGATCATTACCGCCGGTCAGCAGGCGCTGGCGGAAGGGCGCACGCGTTATACCCCCGCCGCCGGCCTGCCAGAACTGCGCCAGGCCATCAGCCATCATTACCAGGCCCAATACGGCGTAGAGATACCGCTTCAACGCATTCTGGTCACGCCGGGGGCATCCGGCGCATTGCAACTGGCGACGGCCGTTTTAGTGAATCCTGGCGACCGGGTATTGCTAGCGGATCCCGGCTACCCTTGCAACCGGCATTTTGTGCGACTGGTGGAAGGCGAAGCGGTCGGGATTCCTGTCGGACCCGAGACCGGCTATCAACTGACTGCGGGTCTCGTCGAACAATACTGGGAGGCGCGGACGGCAGCCGTCCTGCTGGCCTCGCCGTCTAATCCGACCGGTACGGTCATTCCCCCCAAGGAGCTGGCGGCGATTCTGGCGACGGTTGAGGCGCGCGGCGGACGGGTCATCATGGATGAAATTTACCACGGGCTGGTTTATGGCGCGCCGCTGCAAACCGCGCTGGCGCATTCGGATCACGCTTTTGTGGTCAATAGCTTCAGCAAATTTTATGGGATGACCGGCTGGCGACTGGGCTGGCTGGTTGCTCCCGAAGACCACGTTGGCGCCGCCGAAAAGCTGGCGCAAAACCTGTTTCTGGCGGCTTCCACGCCAGCGCAACATGCGGCGCTGGCGGCGTTTACTCCAGAAGCGCAGGCGATTTTCGAGGCGCGACGACAGGAATTTCAGGCGCGGCGGGATTTTCTGTTGCCCGCTCTGCGCGAACTGGGCTTTGTCATTCCCGTCATGCCGGACGGCGCGTTCTATCTCTATGCGGACTGCGGCCGTTTCACGGACGATAGCTACAACTTCGCGTTACGCTTACTGGATACAGCGGGCGTCGCCATTACCCCCGGCATTGACTTCGGTCATCATGGTGCGAACCAGCATGTGCGTTTTGCCTATACGAACGCTATTCCGCAATTGGCCGAAGGCGTGGAGCGGCTCAGGCGGGCGTTGTGAGGTTGAGACGTAAGCGCGTGTTAAAGGCGTTGCGCCGCCGCCGCGTTGGCCCGTAAATGCGCCGGGTTCAGCGTTCCCACCACCACACTGCCAACCCCCGGCTCCGCGAAAAGGAGCCTCAACGCGGCCTGCGCCGGATCGGCCTGCGCCTGTAAATCCAGATGACCGCTCAACAAGCCTTTCTTGATGAGTATGCCCTTGCCAGCGGCGTGCGCAGCGCGGATAACAGGTAATTCTTCGCGCTGGGCACGATTGTAAGTGACCATCGCCACATCACAACACGCGACCGCCCGCAAGCCGCCCGCAACGGTCTTGCTGGACATGCCCACAGCGCGGATTAAACCGGCTTGCTGCAGATCACGCAGGGTCGGCAAAACATCCTCCCGCTCCAGAATGGCCATGTCATCGCCGCTGGAATGGATCAACACCGCATCCAGCGTCTCGATGCCCAACAGTCGCAGACTGCGCTCCACGCTGGCGCGGGTCGCTGCCGCCGAGAAGTCGAACCGGGAGACGCCCGCATGGAATTCCTCGCCGACTTTGGTCACGATCACCCAGTCTCGTCGACATTGCCGCAGTAATCGACCCAGTCGCTCCTCACTTTCACCATAAGCCGGCGCCGTATCCAGCAGATTAATGCCGAGGTCCCAGGCCAATTCCAGCAACCCCAGCGCTTCCTGATCGGAAGGCAGGGTAAACGGTCGCGGATATTTGACGCCCTGGTTACGCCCGAATTTGACCGTACCCAGCCCTAACGCACTGACCTGCAGCCCGGTTGACCCCAACGGCCTTAACTCCACTCCAGATCCTCCCGGTCCCACGGATAAACGCCGATGCCCGGACGCGGCCATTCCGCCAGAGGGCCTAGATCTACCGGATGGAGCTTTGGCTTTATTCCGAGCGTTGGCAACATCGCTTCAATCTGTTCCGCCAGTAGCGGCGCCAGCGCCAACTTGGTCGGCCACGCGGCAATCACGCGCCCATCGCGAAACACGCCGGTCGTGGCGGGCCGTCCACCCCGCCGCTGGTACGCCTCGGCGCGTTGAATGGTGAAGGTCGCGAACTCCACCAAATTCCAGTCCACCCAAGGCAACAGGGCATGCAACTCGCGCCGGGCCGCGCGGATTTGCTCGCGCCGGTCACGGCGAACGCCTTCTTCCGCCAGTCCGCCGCCCAGATACCAGATCAATCGGCCGTGAGCATCGTAATGACTGGTCACGGTGAGGCGAGGAACATCGCCAGCGCCCACGCAGTGCGCATAGAATGCTCCAGGCAGATGAACCCCACGCGCCATTACCATGTGCAGGGGGCGCAATTGCAAGGTCGCCCATGGCAGCCCGGTATTGCCTGCGCCAGCGGTAAATACCGTGACGGAGGGTCGGACGACCAATTGCAAGCGTTCGGGATGACACAGGGTCAGGTTGCCATCGGCCTTGAGAATGGCAAGTCCATGACTACGCACGATGGCATCCTGGCAATGCCCGGCCAGTACGTTCAACACGGAGGCGACATCCAGAATCGGTTCATCCAGGCGATATACTGCGCCCTGGAAATCGGGATGGCGCAGGACCGGTGGATAGTCGCTGGCCTCCATGGCGCCCTCCGCCAGTTTCTCAACATGGCCGCGCATCAGCTTGCTGGCGAAGAAAGCGGTTAACCGCGACGTTGGCGCGCGCGTCGCCCAGAGGTATTGATGATCAGCCAACAACGTTGCGTCCCGCAAGTCGATCTCCTCCTCGCCATTCAGACAGCGTCGCCATAACGCGGGCATCCCGGCCACGGCGTCGGCGGTTGGACCCGCGTAGCCACGTAAACCATACTTGGCGCCGCCGTGAATAATACCCTGTGCAGCAAGAGTTTGCCCGGCGCCGAGCTGATCGCTCTCAATCAGCAGCGCGCTATAACCGCGCCGGCGCAACCGGGCCAACAGCCACAGGCCAGCAATGCCGCCGCCAATGATGGCGACATCAACTCTAAAGGTCGGATTCATGAGGCTCCTGGTCGGTTGAGAATACGGGCGATGGTGCTGGTGGTTGAGCAGCCATCGATATAATCCATGACCACGACTTGGCCGCCGGACGCCCAAACCGCTTGATTGCCGGGAATATGAGCGGGGTCGTTGTCGCCGCCCTTGACCAGATAATCCGGCTGAATCGCGCGAATGAGCCGTTCTGGCGTGTCTTCATGAAAAGCCGTCACCCAGTCGACCACCGTCAGCCCGGCGAGCACCCGCATGCGTTGCCATAAAGAATTCACCGG
>JAGRHK010000111.1 GCA_020444985.1 Candidatus Competibacteraceae bacterium | reverse complement strand
CACAACGCACTGGCGACCGGCTTGGACTGATTCTGTTTGGCGCGCAGGCTTATTTACAAGCTCCGTTGACCTTTGATCGCAATGTCGTCGCGACCCTGCTTAATGAGTCCATCGTGGGTCTGGCAGGAAAAGAAACCGCCATCGGCGACGCCATCGGGCTGGCGCTGAAACGACTGCGAGACTCCCACGTTCGGGAGCGGGTACTGATTTTGCTAACAGACGGGACGAACACCGCCGGAGAGGTGATGCCGCGCCAAGCAGCCAAACTGGCGGCTGAACACAGTATGCGCATTTACACCATCGGTTTAGGCGCGAAACCGATGCGCCGCGATACCTTCCTTGGTCCGCAAATCATCAATCCTTCCGCTGACCTGGATGAAGCGACGCTGCGAGACATCGCCAAAATAACCGGCGGCCGCTATTTTCGCGCCACTGATCTTGCCTCTCTGAAAGCCATTTATCAGGAATTGGATCAATTGGAGCCAGTTGCCCGGGATGCGGAATATTTCCGGCCGCGCCAATCCTTGTTCGTTTGGCCACTGAGTTGCGCATTGTTGCTCTCGGTCCTCCTCGTCGCCCATCGCCTGTACGGACCCGTGATAGCGCGCGCCAGGGAGGAACGTGTGACGACACGGGCAGGAGCCAGCCCATGAGCGTTTTAACCGAATTTCATTGGCTGCGCCCGGCCTGGTTATGGGCATTGTTACCCTTGGCGTTGATGGTCTGGCAGTTGTTGCGCCAGTCCAGCGGAGCCTCCGCCTGGGAGAAGCAGTGCGACCCGCATTTACTGGCGCGACTCCTGGTGCGCCGTACTCCGCATCACCGTCTGCCGCTGCTGTTATTGACCGTGAGTTGGGTGTTAACTGTGATCGCCCTGGCGGGTCCGGTGTGGCAAAAACTGCCCCAACCGGTCTTTCAAACTCAGGCGGCGCGCGTCATGGTTCTCGATCTCTCGCCTTCCATGAATGCATCCGATCTGCGCCCCTCACGCATTGACCGCGCTCGCTTCAAGATGTTGGATCTCTTGGCCCGCTTTCGAGAAGGTCAAACCGGTCTGGTCGTTTTTGCTGAGGAACCCTTCGTCGTCGCGCCGTTGACCGACGACACGAAAACCATTGCTGCCCTGCTGCCGGCGCTTGCTCCCTAGCTGATGCCAGCGCCAGGCGACCATGCTCAGGCTGCATTGCGCATGGCTGACGATTTATTAAGTCAGGCCGGCATCCAGGGTAGCGGGGAAATCATCCTGGTCACCGACGGTTATGATGATCCGGCGGCGGTTCTGGACACGGTGGCCACGCTGCGCGCCCACGGTCGGCGGGTATCGGTACTAGCGGTGGGTACGTCGGAAGGCGCTCCGATTCCTTCGCCGGAGGGTGGCTTCCTAAAAGACGCGAGCGGGGCGATTGTCATACCGCGCCTGGACTTGGCGACACTGACCACGTTGGCGCGACAAGGCGGCGGTCGTTTTGCGCGTCTCAGCATCGACGACCGAGATATTGAAACCTTATTGTTCGCTCAGGAGCGCCCCCGGAAAATCCGTCAGGAGCCTTCGCATCAACGCTCCACGGATCGCTGGCGGGAAGAAGGGCCGTGGCTGGTGCTGCTGCTGTTGCCATTGGCCGCCTTGGCCTTCCGGCGTGGCTGGCTGATGGTCATCATGCTCGGCATCTTGGTCACACCGCACCCGGCGGCGGCCTTCGGCTGGAAGGATTTATGGGCGCGTCCTGATCAACAAGGCATTCAAGCCCTGCAGGCTGGCGATGCGCAACAGGCGGCAAAGTTACTCCAGGACCCGGCCTGGAAAGGTTCGGCGCAATACCGGGCTGGCGACTACGCAAAGGCCCTGGAGAACTTCGGCAAACAGGATACCGCCGACAGTTTTTATAATCGCGGCAATGTTCTGGCGCACCTGGGGCGATTGCAGGAAGCCATTGACGCTTACGAGCAGGCGTTGCAACAGAACCCGGATCAGGCCGATGCGCAGCATAACAAGGCGCTGGTGGAAAAGCTGCTTGAACAGCAGCAGAAAAACGCCCAAAACTCGCAAAACCAGCACGGTGATCAGAACTCGCCGGCGCAACAGGATCAGAAGTCATCCAACCCGCCTGACTCGCAGTCGCCAAGCGGTCAGAACGACACGCAGAAAGATCAGCAGAAAAGCCAAGGTAATCCGCAATCCGCAGCCGGCCAGGAAAACGCCCAGCACGATCAGCAGAACGCTAAAGAAGACGCGCAATCCGCAACCGGCCAAGAAAACGCTAAGCACGATCAACAGAGCGCTAAAGAAAATGCGCAATCCACAGCCGGCCAAGAAAACGCCCAGCATGATCAGCAGAATGGCAGAGGCAATCCGCAATCCCCGGATTCCAAGTCATCGATAGCCCGAGCGGAACAGAAAAAAACGGATGAAAATAAGGAAGCCCAACAAAACACTCTGGCGTCGTCCGCTGCGGAAGCGCCACAGGATTCCTCGCCGGAAGCCTCTGCTGCTCCTTCCGCGGCGCGGACTCAACCTTCGGAAAATGAGCAGGCGCTGAATCAATGGTTACGGCGCATACCCGACGATCCTAGCGGATTGCTGCGTCGGAAATTCTGGCTGGAACATCTGCGTCGCCAACAACAGGCCCAATAAGGCCAGGAGTCGTTATGAAAAACTGGCTTTCTATTCTGTTGCTGAGCCTGGCTCAAATCCTATGGGTTTATCCCGCCCTGGCGGCTCAGGAAATCAACGCCTTCGTGGATCAGAACACAGTCGTCGAAGGAGAAACCTTACGCCTGATTATCGAAGTATCGGAGCGCAATTCCAGCAGCGATCCTGATTTATCGCCGCTGTCGAAAGATTTTCAGGTACTGGGGACGGTCAGCAATAATCAGGTCAGCATCGTGAACGGCGCGGTGAACGCCAAAACCCGCTGGGTAGTGACGCTAGCCCCGCAACGCAGTGGGACGCTCACCATTCCAGCTATCACCGTCGGACAACAGCAAACGCTGCCGATCACCCTTCAGGTCGCCAAGGCCGGCGCTACCTCTGCGGATGGGGCAACGCCCGATCTGTTTATCGAAACGGAAGTCAAGCCGGATGCGCCTTATGTACAGCAGCAGGTCACCTATGTCGTTCGCATTTATTACGCAGTGAACCCGCGCGAACCCCAACTGACGGACCCCAAAGCAGCGGATGCGCTGATCGAGCGGCTGGGCGATGACCGGCAATACCAGACCCAGCGCGGCAACCGGCGCTATGGCGTTCTCGAACGTCGCTATGCCATCTTTCCACAAACCAGCGGCGCTCTCACGATCGAATCGCCGGTTTTTGCCGCCCAGGTTCCTGACAACCGCTCAAGCGCAAGTCATGACCCGTTCTTTGGTGCGGGCAATGGCTTTTTCGATTCCGGCCCTTTCAACTCACTGTTCCAAACCACGCGCTTGGCGCAGGTACACGGTCAACCGATTGAAATCAATATCAAAGCGCGCCCGCCCCAATCCGGCGTTGGTCCCTGGCTGCCGGCGGCAAATTTAACCCTTAATGAAACCTGGTCGCCCGATCCGCCCAAGTTCCAGGTGGGAGAGCCGGTCACGCGCACCCTGACCCTGCAAGCGCGTGGACTCACCGGCGCGCAACTTCCTGAACTGCCCTTACCTGCTGCGCAAAACCCTTTGAAGTTCTATCCGGATCAGCCCGCGACTGAAACCCAATCCGACGCGACCGCCATTCTGGGAAAACGCGAACAGAAGATCGCTCTTGTTCCCACGAACCCCGGCAATTTCCTACTGCCGGAGATCCGCATTCCCTGGTGGGATACGCAAACCCATCAAATGCGCGAAGCGGTCGCGCCAGCCCGGAAAATTACCGTCAGCGGCGCGCCGGCTTCAGCACAGCAAACGCCGGCCCAGGCGACTCTGGCTCAAGCGCCGCTCGCGAATTCTAAACCCCAAACGCAGGAATCTCCCCCTCCCGCAGTCCAGAAAACGCCGCCACAACCGGCAGCCATTTCGTCTATTCCGCCGGTGGCCGCACCAGTGACAGCGACCTATTGGCCCTGGATTGCGCTGGCCTTTTTGCTGGCCTGGATCGCGACCTTGATCCTGTGGTGGAAAACGCGCCGGGAGGCGGCGCGCGCCGTCTCCCTATCCGGAGACGCACAGGAACGCAGCGCTCTCGCCCTTTCTCAGCAACAAGCGCTGCGTGCATTGAAACAGGCTTGTCAGGCCAATGACGCCGCGCGGATAAAAAGCGCGCTGCTGCATTGGGCCAGACTCCGATGGCCGGAAAACCCGCCACGCTCCCTGTTGAATGTGGCGGAACACATCAACCATGATGAAGCGCGTCAGGCGTTGCAGCAATTTGATCGGTGGTTGTATCGAGAGACTGGAGAAACCTGGGACGGCAATGCGTTTTACCGGCAGATTTCAGCCATATTTGACATGAGGACCGACAGGATCAAGAGCGGACTCAAGGGAAGCGTGTTGCCGGAATTGTATCCGGCGTGACCCAGCCCGTTGCAAATACCAAAACAACTGATTTCAATCGGGTCGCTTTCGATTATGTAGGCTATGTGGATTCAACCAACCTGGCTGACTTCATTGGTCCATACGTTGAAGCGCTCCAAGCGACTTGGGCCAAAGGAAGTCAACAACGCGACATCCGCTGCATCATGGCCATAAGCCATGAGAATCCGGCCAATGCGCGGTATGTAATTACGCGGGTCGAAGGTATACCAGTGACCGCCCAGGTACGCTTCAAACCAGGCGCTGAAATCCATGGGGTCCGCAGACGGCGGTACGCCAATATCACCCAGATAGCCCGTACAGTACCGCGCTGGGATATTCAGACAGCGGCAAAGCGTGACCGCCAAGTGCGTGTAATCGCGACAGACGCCGACCCCTTCCTGATAAGCTTCATAAGCCGTGCGGGTCTTGCGGGCCTGCATATAATCGAATTTGATGTGGTGATGCACAAAATCGCAGATGGCCTGCACACGCGCCCAGCCTTTCGGCACCGTGCCGAAAAGTTGCCAGGCAATATCCATCATGCGGTCCACTTCACAATAGCGGCTTGGCAACAGAAAGGTGAGAATGTGGTCCGGCAAGGCATGAATTTCATGCTGCTCAGCGGCGGGATTCTGGCAATCCGGCTGACCGCTATCCTCGACGAACGCATCGTTCCAAAAGCGCATCGGACCGGCGGGCGCCAGCAGCCGACCACAACGATTACCGAACGCATCCGTGTATTCGCTGACCTTGACCTGCGGTTCGACCAACAGAAATTCGCCTCGACGGATCGAAAGCGCGCGGGAAGGATGGAGGTAAAGCATCGCAATAATTGGCGTCGGCGCCGGATGCTCGAAAATGATGTCGTAGCCTACCCGGATCAGCATGAGAGTTTCCTGGAATGTCTAACCTATTGATGAAAAAAATATTCGGCGCCTGAGCAACCGTAGTTCTCTACTTCTCTGAACTATAACAGGATTTCGACAAAACAGCGCAAATTCGTTTTTTTCTTTTTTGGTATGTTTTTACAATCAATAGGTTAGTTTTTTGTACTATGCTCAGGTCAGTTCCACTACATCGCCATTGCCCACGAACAACGCACTCTGCGAACCGTTACGAGCCGTGCCGCGCAGAACCGGCAAACCGGTTTCGAGCATCTTCTCCACCGCCCGTCGGCCGGTGCAGTGGTTGCAAGCCAGTTTAGCGATGCCGTATTGACTCAGAGACTCGACAATCCGATCCCGCGACTCGTCCCAGTCCTCCAGAGGTGCGATGTGCAATCCTCCATAGAGGGCGTGAATACGGTCGCCACCCTGAAAGGCGCGACGGGCGTAATCCAGTAAATTGAGGACGCCGCCATGTCCGCAACCGGTCATCATTGCCATACCTCGGTCCCGGATATGCGCGTAGAGGACGTTTTCGCCATCGACCCGCAACAACGTATGCATTGGGAAATTGACCACTGCCAATCCAGAAAATAACAGGAGCGGCTGTTGAGGGGGAATCACAACCAACGGGCCAGTGTGGCCTTGCTCCCTGATGAAAGCCAGACCTTTTGGATGAAAGCCTTCCGGGATGTAGAGGGTGATATTCGGGCAGTGCCGGAGCGTCGAGCCGATGCCCCAGAAGTGATCAAAATGCTCGTGACTGATCACTAACGCCTCGATTTGACCGTCTTTCAAGAGCTGA
>JAGRHK010000110.1 GCA_020444985.1 Candidatus Competibacteraceae bacterium | reverse complement strand
TGGCCGGATGCGAAGATGCATTGTTGTCACCGCTGGCGGTCGAGCATTTACAACATTGGACTGAGCAGGCTCGCCTTATTAATCTGTCGAGCCGTACTGACTTTGAAACAGTTTTTTTAGAGAATTTGTATCTTCAACCGCTGTGAGGAACGCAAATTATGGAGCATGAGGAACATGGCCAGCAACAGCATCGGATTATCCAGTTAGCCCAGTATCTCAGTCGTCTGACCGTCCAACAGGATGTATGGATTGAGGTCGGCAAAGCGCTGGTCAACTTGCTGGACGTAGACCTGGTCGCTTTCGGCAAATGTCACGAAGATGGAGCGGTCGTAGTGCGTGATTGGTCATTTTCCGCACATGTTGTTCAGAATATGGATCCGGAATCATTGATCAATGCGGCAGTGGCCGAAGTCATGGAAAGCGGCTTTCTCACTTGGCGGCTTCTTCATCGTCCTGAACCGCTCCCCGTCGCATTCCTACCGATCACTCAGGAACATCAGATTATCGCGGTGATGCTGGTCGGCCATCGAGTATCCGAATCCGCATTAAAAGAGATGCTTGATATCTATCTGGCCGTCGCCGGATTGGTGGGAGTCACCGTCACCCGCCTAGCTTCGGAACGCGAACTCAAACAACATCGCCAGCACCTCGAAGAACTGGTCCAAGCGCGCACTGCCGAGTTGCTGAAAACGAATGAAATGCTACAGCAGGAAGTTTTGCAACGGACTCACGCTGAGGAAGCGTTACTCGCTGAAAAGGATAACTTGATCAAGATCCTCGAAGCGATGGAGGATATGGTTTATATCGTTAGCCCTGATCATGATATTAAATATGCCAACCATGCTTTTTTAAAGGAGTTCACTTTTCGTAAAGACCGCAAATGTTATCAATTGATCCATGGTCGTGAACAAGCTTGTCACTGGTGCAATATAAAAGATATTTTCATGGGTAAGACGGGTCGGTCAGAATGGTATTGCACTAAAAACGGAAAAACCTACGATATCATTGAAACCCTATTGAAAAATACCGATGACAGCCTATCCATACTGACTATTTTCCGCGATATCACCGAACGCAAACAAACCGAAGAAATTATCAAGCAGATGGCCTACCATGACGCCTTGACCCGTCTGCCTAACCGAATGTTATTTAGCGACCGCCTTCATCTGGAGATCGCGCGCACCCGCCGACATCAGCAAAAATTGGCCCTGATGATGCTGGATCTGGATCACTTCAAGGAAGTCAACGATACGCTGGGACATGATGTGGGGGATCAATTGCTGCAAGCCGTCAGCGCCCGTTTAACCAGTTCAGTACGTGAGAATGACACCGTTGCGCGCTTGGGAGGCGACGAATTCGCCCTGATTCTCCCGGAAATCGCCCGGGTAGAAGATGCCGTCAGGATTGCCGACAAGATCATCGAGAGCTTTCAAAACCCGCTGGCTCTGCGCCATCATGAACTCAGGGTCACCCCCAGCATGGGAATCGCCCTTTATCCCGATGATGGCGAACAGGAGGAAACGCTCATGAAGAAAGCGGATATCGCCCTGTATCACGTTAAACGAACGGGTCGGAACCGTTATCAAATCGCAGAGTAGTCACCCTAGCCTCCAGCGCACCGGGTTGCATACGTTTGAACCCATCCTGGCCTGATGCGCAAACGGACGACTTCCTGTAACCGTTACTCAACTTCTTCTTTCGCAGCAACTTCTTCGGATGCCTTCGATTCAGCAGATGCCGGCGTCAGCAGGAAATTCAGTTGTGGTTACCCGCCAGAAACACCAGAGCGCCGCGCGGCGGCAGTGGCTGAGAGAATAATTTATCGGTCTCACGCTCCGCCTCCAACCAATCCTGGACAGGACAACCTCCCTGAAAGCCCCGGTGTTCGGCACGGAAGTAAGCAGCCTCTGCGATCAGTTGATGTCGTTCATCGGGAGGAACGATCTGGTAGATTCGCTTGGGTTTTGACACGGCGCATGACTCCGAGGTCGCGAAGGAAACAGTGCTCACGCTATCAAATCAAAAATTGACTGGAATAAGGAAATTTTCCCCCATAAGGACTTCAACCGAACCTTTTACAACGCCACTCCTAAAATGACGCTTGTAGACTTGAACACCGCGACCGCCTCGGCGCCTTCGCTAAGTTCCAAAGCATCCATACTCTCATTAGTAATAATAGCGGTTATTGTCTCACCGCCCGTCAGTTGAATGGTCACTTCGCTATTGACAACTCCTTTTTGGCATTTCACTACGACACCCCGCAACTGATTACGCGCGCTCAGTCGCAGAGGCGTATCCGCAGCCATGACCATCACCGATGACGCCTTGACCAAAGCATAGACGTCTACCCCATCCCGTATCCCCAGGTCCTCCAGACTCTTGCTGGTGATCAAGGCGGTTATACGATCCCCACCGCCGATATCAATGCTGACATCGGCATTGACTTGGCCGATATGCAGAACCGTTGCCTGGCCCTTGAACTGATTCCTGGTGCTGATTTTCATCGTCGATCTCCGTGCAAAATCGCTATTCATTGCCAGCAGGTCCGCCGAGTGACGGCCCATGCGTCCGGCTAAGGCCCGGACGATGAACCATCTAAGGGAATCGACATCCGAATGGCGACACTTTATGCAGCCAGCGGTAATGCAGAGTGAGTAAAGCAGGATTTTGGACAGACCCGCGAACACGCCTCACAACCGATGCAATCCATGGCATTCGATAGCGTCATAAAGGAGTTATCGCTATCGTCATCATCGTCATCGTCATCGTCCAAGTCCACATCATCAACCCCCCGCTGCACGATGGTCAACACATCACGCGGGCAAACCTTGTAACAGCGCCCACAACCGATGCACGTCTCTTCGTTCAGTTCGGTGACGAATTGGGGAATCCAGGACGTACCCCCCCGGGTGACGCCGGTGATATTGGGTTCCGCACCCATAGTATTTACCTCGCTGCATGAATGAACCCGGCGCGGACGCACCGCCAGACCGGGCAATGAAAAGAACTATGATCGTTTTTAATCCTGCCAGCCTTCAGCCTCCATCACGGCGAACCGCGCATCCGCCAGGCTATCCTCCGTCTTGAGTTGACGAGTCCTGGCGCGGTTGAGCCAAGCCGGTCCATCGCCTTTCAGCGCCGCTTGCAACTCGGCAACCAGGGTGGCGATGAGCGTACCGGATTCGGCTCGGAGCGGTTGAACGCCCAAGGCCAACAATTGCTGGATTGCAGACCCGCCCACCGCTTCGCAATAAATCACCGCGCAACCGCGCAACAGGGTCAACTTGGCAGCCAGCTTGTCCTCATGGCCGTCACGGTCGAGTTCTCCAAACTGGGCAAACTCTGCCATTGTGGCTTGGTCAGGCGTTACTTCGTAAATCAGAATGCCGCTGGCTGAGCCAAAGTGTTCGTTGACACATTGGCGGTTACTAGTCGCGAAAGCGGCCTTAATCATAGGCGTGGGCGTCATACGCTGCGCCTCAGTGCCGCCAGCCAGAATCCGCAGATGGCGGAGTAGCGCCATGGCTGATCTCCCATCGTTCATCGGTCTTGAGTGAATACGTCGAGTGATAAGGCGCCACTGCGTGTTCAGCGCGCGCCAGTAGCGCATTGGCCAGATCAAACAACGCTTGTCGAGCGCCTCGATAGCCGATCCAGGCGCGCTGATAGCCGCCAAACTGATCATGAAGTGGATAACCCGCGCGCAATAATGGCAATCCCAATCGCTGGGCCATCTCAGCGACATGGGAATTACCAATCAGTAATTCGGCTTCATGTTCACAGGCAAGACGCTCCAAATCCTCCAGATCGCCAATATGGATTTGTGTCAGAGGTAGTTGCGAAAGCGTTGACGATGCCGCCGGCGCGACGGCCGCCACCACTTCACTGCCCATATCGGCCAGTAACTGGCTAAAACCGTGGAGCAGATCCGGTTCGGCGGCGATGGCAACTCGCGCTCGACCCAGCAGAAAATGGGTATCCAGCATGGCATCCTGTAATTGAGCGCGTTGTCGAGTCAGCGCGGCGGGCACGGATTGGCCGGTTATGCCCGCCAGGGCCATGATCAAGCGGTCGGTCGCCTCCAGCCCAACCAGGTGTGGAAAGCGATGCACGGGCACCCCGGTGCGCTCATGCAACAAATCGGCGGCGGGATAAAGAGAAGTCCCGATCGCCAGGGTAGCGGCAGCGTCGCCCAAGGTAGAAAACGCGGCCAGCGATGTGCCGCCGGTCGTCAGCGGTTGGTAATCCTCCACATCGAGATGACCATCCAGCGAGTCGGAAAGGTCAGGAATGAACACCGGATATAAATCGAAACGCTCAATGATATCGCGCAAAATATCCAAATCGCCTGGCGTCAGCGCCGCGCCGCACAGGACATTCACCTGACGTGGATGATAATCAGAGCTACGCTGCTTGGGGCGGTCTGCTGCTGCCATTGGCGTCCACTCAGCGATCATCGCCTTGACCGTTGTGGCAAAGCCGCTCTCCAGACAACCGTTGAAATCCGGCGTATTGACGGGAACAACGCGAATGGCCTGGAACTCGGGATAACGTTCACGGAACGTTTTAAGAACCCGATGAATGTCCGTTCCTTGCGTTTCGGTCAGGCCCGTGGTCAATAAACCAACTGCTGCCGGGCGATGTTTTTCACAGACGGTGCACAATCCATCCAACAGGCTGTTGTCGGCGCCCATGATGCTGCTGACCGGATCGAGAGCGCTGGTTTGCAGCGGGATCGGCTCACGGAAATGACGCACCAGGAAGACCTTGGCAAAAGCCGTGCACCCCTGCGCGCCATGGAGCAATGGAATAGCCCGATTCAGCCCCAGAACGGCCAGACTGGCGCCCAGCGGTTGACTGGCTTTGAGCGGACTGACGGATAGCGGTTTGCTGCGACGGATGATTTCAGCCATGGCGCATCTCCAGTAAAGTAGAATCGGCGTCCAGCCGGTTTAATGGGCTGGAAGCGCACGCCAAGTCTTGCGCCCACGGAGCGGGCCGGCGCACGGCCTCCCAGATCGGACTTTCCAGCGAACGGGCCAATTCCCGAGCCAGGGTGACCATCCCTTGATAACCGGCATAACCGTGTTCCCGCTCCTGATTGATATCCAGGAAGGGCAAGCGCGCCTTGAGCGATGTGTACAGGTTACGACCGCCGGCCACTAGAATGTCCGCTTGATAGGTTCGGGCCAGATCTAACAGACCGCGTGGATTGCCATCTTCGATCAGGTGCGCCTCTTCGCCCATGAGTTCGCGAATGCGCGCCTTGTCTTCTTCGGTTGATTTCTTGGTCCCGGTCGCCACGACCGTTATCCCCAACTCCTGTAACGCGGAAACAATCGACCAGGATTTCACCCCACCGGTGTAAAGCAGGGCGCGTTTACCCTGCAAACGTTCCCGCCAGGGCGCCAGTTCGGTGTGAATACGGGCTTCCTCATGGCGGATCAGCGCTTCGGTGCGTTGGCTTAATTCCGCATCGTCAAGCAGAGCGGCAAACTGGCGCAAGCTGTTGGAAACTTCCTGAGCGCCGTAGAAACTGCCTTCAAACCAAGGCGCGCCATAACGTTCCTTTAATTTACGAGCAACGTTGAGCATGGCGCGCGAGCAGACCACCATATTGGCTTCAGCGCGATGCATGGTCTGAATTTCCCTGAAACGGGAGTCGCCCGACAGGGAACACAACACGCGCAAGCCCAATTGATCGAACAGTGGCAGGGTATTCCACAACTCGCCCGCGATGTTGTATTCGCCAATCAGGTTAATATTGTGAACCTTCAGATCAGGCCGATCCGGATCAGCCGGCGGCGGCTCCGGTTCGCGCCCACCTACGACGTATTTCACCATGGCTTCGCCGGCGACGCGGTTGCCGAAATTCTTGCTGCCGTAGAAACCAGCGGAATCAATGGGAATCACCGGCACACCCCACCGCTCGGCGGCGGCTTTGCAAGTCGCATCAAGATCATCGCCAATGAGCGCGGTAACGCAGGTGCTGTAAACAAACACCGCTGCCGGGGAATAACGGTCAATGGCTTGTTTAATGCCATGGAACAGGCGTTTTTCGCCCCTTCCCATGATGACATCCTGCTCACTGAGATCGGTGGTCATGCCTAATTTAAACAGGCTTGGACCGCTGGAGCGCGTTCCCCGATTATCCCAGGAATTGCCAGCGCAGCCGATAGGG
>JAGRHK010000010.1 GCA_020444985.1 Candidatus Competibacteraceae bacterium | reverse complement strand
TCATGAAGAAGTCACCTTGCAAACAACGGGGATACAATGGATGGTTTTATTATGCCAAGGAACAGAAAAGGGACTGCTTATTCAAGCAGTCCCTTCTTAAAACAGCTCTGGCTAAACGGCTACAATCAATTCACCCACCTTACTGAGCGTATGTGACGCCTTCCGGGGCTGGGGAGTTGATGTCAAGATCAGCAGCATATATTTGCACACGCGGCGTGGACGAGCTAGCAGGCACCGGGAACGATTCACGGATGCCCTTGCGCAGCCAGATCGCGTTGTTAACAACGCCGTCAACTGAACTAGTACTTGAATCCGTATCAACTTCCAGCGACGACGGGTTATATTCCAGCTTGATGACTACAGCTTCATCGGTAGGATTAGGGCTTACGCCACTGCTCACCACCAAGTTCGACCAGCCGCCATCCGGCACCCGGTTCAGCGCGCCTTCGCTCAGCATGGTGGTCGCTTCAACGGCGCCCACGCATGTCACAACCTGCGGAACCTGGCCAGACACCGGCAGTTCGTCGCGGTCAAACATGACATCCTGGGTAGCCGAAGACGGATCCTGAACCGCCAACCGAATGGTGGCGCTCAGATTACTTTGCAACTGATTGCCAGGCGCACTCCAATTGCCGGACGAATCGAAGGTCGCTGCATCGATCGGCGTAACGAAGAACTTGGTCGTCCATTCACCTCCGGTGGTGGCGAAAGGCGCCAAGGCGACAGGCACATAGCTGTCGGCAATAACTTCACCCGCAGTTTCAACTGCATCAGAGAAGTCATAGGCATTGATCGCTATAGGGGAATCGTCACTGGTCCCATAAATGCCAGCCGCATTATAAGCGGCATAGCCCCAGGCAGCGCCCGTTACAAACTCCAGAACGACTGCTTCGCCAGCCACTGAATTCGCCGTGCTGAACAAGCCCGCTCCCGTGAGGTAGTCGTTATTGTCCACAACCAGGAACGCGCGCACCGGCAAGGTGATATTCAGCAGAGAGAAGGTCTTGCTGCCATAATTCGCATTACTGGACGTCGCAACATCTTCGAAGATGATACCCAGATTATCGGTTCCGAAGTGTCCTGAGACATCGAAGGTCACGATATCATTCGGGCTGGACGGCAGCCGTTCGTCAACCTCGGAGCAGGTCGCGCTGTTGCTTTCCGCATTGCTGCCATTCTTGTAGTAATAGCGGTAATGCAACTGACTTGCAGCAGGAGCCTCAAAGTAGTCCTCGTAGATATTGATCGTGGAAACGAGGGTCGTAACCGTGCTGCTGGCCACCACGTAGGGGAAAAGAATCTCATCGGCCTGGGCGGTACCAATGCCAACCGCCGACACACCCATGGTCGCAGCTACAGCGGCTGCAAGCTTGTTCATCTTGAATCTCATGATTTGACTCCTATCTGAAACTTCCGACAGAGGGTTTAGGTAACAAGGGTTCCCGCTAGAACGGTAGAAAACTGACCTGCTGTGGATTCTACACAACAGTTTGTTGTTGTCAATACACGAAACCACAAAAACTTAAATTAAGGCCAGTATACTTTAAATCTTTCCCTAGTCTCAAGGTAAAAAATGTGCTTTATATCCTGAGACATAACTCAGAATCATTGTATTTTTGGCATTTTGCCTAGTATCAACCTCGATCTTTTTCTGTTTTAAAAAAACAACAAAATAATCCAAGTCGACTTTAAAATCTAACGGGTCAGCGCTTAACCCTTGCAACGGCATGACCTGCCGGAAAGGAATCCCGGCCCGCTGCATCGTTATCTTAAGTGGCGAACCCACAATTCCCCATAAATTTCTTCAAGTTGCTGGGCAAATCTTCCAGTCGCGAAAGGCAAATTCTCCCTCCGGCGCGCATTCAGTTGCCTGCGCAACGTCTGCAACCGATCCGAGTTTGCCGCCAGCCACACCGCTCGTTCTTCGAACGCAGCGTCACTGTCAACAACCAACTCCTGTAATCCCAGTGCGCTTAACAAGCTTCCGCAAACCCTCGACTGAAAGGTAAAACCCAGGCGGGTCAACACCGGCGTCCCGGCCCATAACGCATCGCTGGCTGTAGTATGAGCGTTAACGGTAAAAGTGTCCAGAAACACATCCGCCAACCGATGGCGTCCCAGATGTTCAGCTTTAGACAAGCGTGGAGCAAAGATCAGGCGTTTCGGATCAACGCCTGCCGCCTCCGCCGCGCTACGCAGGTGATCAGCAGCGCGCAACGTGTCAACCAATAACCATAGCACACTGCCGGGACTCTGTCGTAAAATTCGCATCCAGACCGCGAACACATGCGGTTCAATTTTATAGGCGTTATTAAAGCAGCAGTAAACGAAAGCATCCTCGGGTAGACCCACTGCGGCTCGGGTCAGGCCCGTTTCAGTAATCGGCTGCTCATCGTCGTTGACCTGGTAGCAATCCAGATAGAGCGGCTGCTCGGTAAAAAATGGACGCAATGCCTCAGGCAACACCATGCGATCCGCAATAAGGTAAGGAATAAAGTCTGCACCCAGTGAGCCAGGATAGCCCAGGAAAGCCACTTGCACGGGCGCTGGCCGCAAAGCAAAGATCTCTGGCCGGGCAAAGCGCGTATAGCCATGCAGATCAACCAGGATATGAATGCCGTCCGCTGCGATACGCGCTGCTGCGTCGGCATTGCTCACGTCATGCAATTCCACGAAATGGCTGCAGGCTTGGGAAATATCCTGCCAATAGCGACTGTCGTCGCCGGGACGGAGACTGTAGCCGAAAATCTCGAAGCGCTCGTGGTCATGAACCTGGAATAACTTGCGAATCAGATGAGCCGTAGCATGATCGCGAAAATCGCCCGAGACGTAGCCAACCCGTAAGCGTTCTCGCGGAACATGGGCGGGCCACTCAATCCGCAGATGCTGACGAACCGGCGCCATCAACGCTTCCACTGCGGCGGCCTGCGCGCGCGCCACCGCTAATTGTTGGGCTGGATCAATCGGCAGACTCAGCAAACGGTGCGGCTCCAGTCCCGCAACAAACCCATGACGGAGCGCATCGCTGAGCAAATCATCCATCCGGGACAGCATCGCATCCCAATCGGTCCAGTCACACTCCTTTTGCGCTTCGAAGGTCTGGATCATGTACAAACCACGTCCGGTATAGCGCTTGCGCAGGCTGTCCTCGGGTGACTCATCCGACAACCGCCAAGGTTCAAACTCCTTTTCCAAAGCGGTATGCGGATAACGCGCCCGCAACGCGTCCAAAACCACATCGGCCTCGTCAAACCGCCACAAGGCGGCTAAAGCGCGCGCTTTGACGCAGGAGGCCGGGAGATGAACCGCAGGAATAACCAACAACAGATCCAGTTCCGCCAGGGATTCTTCATGGCGCCGCAACCGTTGCAGCAGACGGGCGCGCCTCAACCGCCAATCAGGGTCGGTTGGAACCAGTGTCAGGGCGCTTTCAATCGTGGCTAACGCCGCTTCACGCTGGTTAACCTGGAATTGTAAGCTGGCCTGGCTATGCAGGAGTCTCAGCCGCTGGTTCGGCGACAAATCTGCCCGCGCCAAGAGTCGCTGGCTGACAGCCAAGGCTTCCAGCGATCGCTGCAAACCACAAAAGGCGTCAAACTGTTGCAGCAATGCTTCGACATCACCGGCGGCGAGCGCTAAAACCTGTTGCGCAGCGGTCAAGGCTTCATCAAATCGTTTCAACTGCAAACAAGCCGCGCCGCGATCTAGCAGCAATGAGCGCTCTCCGGGATGCAAAGCCAGCGTCTGGTCAATCGCCGCCAGCGCTGCTTCGAAATCGCCCAGCTCCCAGTAAATCTGCCCGATTCGCCACCAAACTTCAGCGTTATCAGGAGAAGTCTGGCTATGTTGCTGATAGCGAGCCAGTTCCTGTTTCAACCACACGCGGCGCAGCGCGGCCTGAGCTTCCGGTTGCATCGATGCTTTCGCTTCCCGTGTTTAACCCGCGTTATTCAATACCGGTTCAACCGCGCGCATCTTACGCTTGATCTCCTCGGTCACCTGATCAATTTCCTGGGTGGTTTGCACCACCCGCGGCGTAATCAATACAATCAATTCCGTGCGATCCACTTGCTCGCTGGTCGTACCGAAAAGCGCACCGAGCACAGGAATTTTGTAGAGGCCCGGAATGCCGCTTTGACCATCGGTGCGATTGTCGCGGATCAAACCGCCCAACACCAAGGTTTGTCCGCTCTTGACCGTAACCTTACTGGTCACGGTGCGCTGCAAAAATGACCGTTCCTGCCGAGCGACCGAACCGGCTTGGCTAACATCGGTCAGCGGCCCCACATCCACTACTTCCTGCTTGATTTCCATGCTGACCATGCCGCCGGAATTCACCCGCGGCAGCACCTCCAGCAGCACGCCGGTCTCCTTATAAGTAACGCCGCCGGTCGTGGTCACATTGTTCACGGTGCTTGTGCCGGTTGGAATAGGTTGATCGGTACCTACCCGAATCGTCGCCTGTTGGTTATCCACCACCATGACCTGCGGAGAAGACAGTACCTTGACTTTGGAATCGCTGGCCAGCGCCGTTAACAAGGCCCTGACAATGCCGCCGCCGTCGGTGACCGCATAGGAAAACTGGCCGGCTTGAACACTGGCCAATACCCCATCATCCCCACTCAGCGTCAGATCGACCGGCAGGCCCAGCGAGCCCGTTCCTGTGTAGCCATCCTTGCCAACCCCATTATCAAAATACCATTGCAGTCCATACTGCAATCGCCCCGTCAGCGTCACTTCAGCGATCGTTGCCTCGATCAATACCTGTCGGGGCGGAACGTCGATCTTTTGCAGGGTGCTGACGATTCGCTCGTAGTTCTGGCTCGTGGCCCAAATCAACAGGGAATTGTTATCGGAGTCAGCGACGATGCGCACTTCCTCCATGCCGGCGCTGGGGCCGCCCGATCCCAGAACGGCACCGATTCCACTATCGGAACCGCCCCCTGGCTTGCTGGACGCCGATAAACTGCTGGAAGACGCGCCTCCGCCTAACGAGGACGATGTACTGCTACCGGCCGATGAGGAAGTGCTGCTACCGGTCAATCCGCCGCTACTGGATAAACTTGAGCCTTTCAAGCCGGGCGCCACGGCTCCGCCGCGCGTCGCGCCACTGCCACCGCCCAGGTTAAACAGGCCATTCAGGAGTTCGGCGACATAATCCGCCCGGCTGTTCTCAATCGGATAGACATATAATCGCTCACCGCCCACGCCATCCAGGCGCTCGATCCAGGCGGCGACCTCACGCAGATATTCTCGCTGCGGACTGATCGCCAATATGGAATTCAGTTTACTGAGAGGCACCAGACGCACCAGACCGGCGATCGGCGTTCCCGAGTCTTTACCCAACAACTGGTTAAGTTCGTTCGCCAGTGCGGTGCTATCAATGTTTCTAAGTCGGAACATGCCGATGGTCATGCCCCGCAACCAGTTGACATCAAAGGTATCAATGGTTTCCTGAACGCTGTTCAGCTCCTGCGGCGTACCCGCCAGGATCAACAAATTGCGCGTAGCGTCGGCCTGCAGAATGCCGCCCTCCGGCAAAAATGGCTTGATGATCGTTTGCATTTCAATGGCGCTGACATAACGCAACGGCACAATGCGCACGCCATAACCCACCCGATTCACGCCAAGACGCGGCTTTAGATTGCCCTGTTGCAAAGCAACGGTAGCCGGGACGATCCGGTATACCCCATCCTCGCGCACCAACACGGCGTTATTTTCGCGCAGCAGGATTTCCAGGATGGGCAGCAATTGCCCTGGGGTCAGTGGCCGGCTGGTCTGCACAGTCACTGCACCCTGTACCTGGGGATCGATGACATAGTTCTCCTTAAGGGTGTCAAAGACCACCTTGACGACATCGCGAATGCTGACGTCCTCGAAATTGAGCGTCACGCCGTTGCCCGGCGCAGGCGCAACAGCCTTTGCGCTATCCGTCGGTTGACTGGCTTCCCGCAGGTCGACAAAGTTGCCACTACCAGGAAAAATCACGCCTCGCGGACGGGCGCGGGGCGCGGACGGGTCCAGAGCGCCCATGTTCGCCGGTTGCGGCAATCCGGGTTGCGCGATCAGCCTGAGCGTGTCGCCCGCTGAGGTTGTTGCTGGAGCCGCTGCTGTTGCGGAGTCACCATCCGGTCCAGGCGGAATCGCTTCGTCTGGAGTGACCGCGCAAGCGCTTAACCCTAATATCAGGGACATTCCAGTCGCAAACGACTTGGCGATGATTCTAGTCAATGTGCCATGCTCTTCAAATTTGGACATGTTCCCGAAATAAGCATCCCGGGATAAGCCGCTGTTTATTCGATCAGGACCGAGGTATTGGGCGAACTGCAGGCGGCGCGGTTTGCGCTCCTCCAGGCCCGGCTTGCGGTGGCGTACTTTGTCCAGGCGTTGCCCCGGGTTGAGCCGCATTCGCCGGTGGGGGGAGCTGGGGCGGCGCGGACGGACGCACCAGGATCAATTCGCGCACCTCACCATTATTCTTGCGCAACACCACCCGGTCCGCGCGAACCGATTGCAAGCGCCAAACTTCAAAACCCTCCACCCTTTCCCCCTGGGCGACACGCAACACCTTATCGTTGCCGCTGGGCTTAGCTGGTGGAGGAGCCGGGCGCCGACCCCGCCTCCGACCTCGGCTCTGAACGGGGACCTCGGGTTCAACCGGGCGCAATAACGCGGCAGCCGCGCCGGGAATCATCAACACACCGACCAGTTCCAGCGGTTGCTCAGGCTCGGCCGGCGCTTCGACCGGCGCTTCAACCACCGGCTCGTCTTCTTCCGGACGACGCGTATCGATAAAAACCGGACGCGCGGTGATCGCAGCATAGCGATTTAAACTCGGCGGATCAAAGGGCTGCAACGGTGGCACTGCCACCACCTCTGGCGCATCGGCAACGGTTGAGGCGGGTAATCGCGGTGGATGACGCCACGCCATGACCAATGCCCCTGCGCCCAGTGCCGCCACAGTCAACCAGAACAAGGGCGCCCACAACTTGGCGAGCATCTAGCCTCCCTCCTTGCGCAGATAACCCGCGACTTCAAATTGCGCATTCAATTGGGTGCGTGTATAGGGGGCAATTTTACCATCCGGCAGGCGTGGCCGAAACCGGCGCGCCGTCACCTGTAGATCATCCACAAACAACAAGGGCGACTGTGATTCCAGACCGTACAACGTCTTTTGCAACGTATCGACGCCGCCTTGCAGCGTGACGCTGACCGCTACACGCACCACATTGCCTTCCTCAACTGCTGGCAGAGACTGCACGCTCAACAGGTTGCCGCCCGACCCTTCGATCAGGCTCTTGACGCGCTGTTGCAAATCCGCCGCCGCCAGCGGCGGGGCGGCTTGCGGAAGAAAGTACGCGGATGTGCGCTGATCATTACGAATGGTCTGGATCGCTTCTTCCAGTTTCGGACGCGCAGTCGCCAGTCGTTCGAGATGATGCAAACGATCGACTAACTGTTCCATATTCGTTTGGTATAAACGATGTCGGCCCATCCACAACTGATCGATCACACCGACATAAAATGCGCCCGCCACCAGGATCAAGAGCAATAGCGCCGCCACGCGATGCCCTAGCGAGGGAGAGGATACGCGACTCATCAAGGCTCCACGGCGACGCGAGCGCCCAGCACAAAACGTTCCTTATTGGTACGACGATCATTCGTGATCGGGGAGGTAAAGGCGACGCTTCCCAGCAATTTTGATTTCTCAAGCACCCCAATCAGCGTCGAGGCGCTGGCAGATTGACCGATCAGTTGCAGCGTATCGCCCTTGATCTGCAAGCGCTCCAACCAGGTATGATCCGGCAAGCGTCGGGTCAATTCATTCACTAACTCGATCATTGGTGGAGCACCGCGCTTTTTCTCGATAAGAAATCTGGATGAATCAATCGCTTTTTGCAGGTTCTCGCGCAAGGTCAATATTTGTCCAGAGTCCTTTTGCAAAGTATCAACCTGTTTTTGCAAGCGAATAACCAATGCCCGCTGTTGCCATAGCGGTAGTAGCGCTGCCGCTAGCGCCAGACTCAGACTGCATATAACCAGGGTATTCCGCAAACGGCGCGGCCAGACGCCACGACGAGGTCGTTTTTCAACCGGCAACAGATTGATATCGGGCCGTCCGTTCGTCACGTCCACAACATCCGGCATGATGCCGAGTCCAGCCAATGCCTCCAGAGCGGCGTCCACTTCAGCACGCGGCAGCGCCGACATTTCTACGCGAATCCGCCGCTGCTCCAGTTGGCGCTCCAGGATTAAAGCATCGTAGTATAATTGGTTTGCGCCGAACGGCGTTAACCGATCCATCTCGTAACCCAGCACTTGCCGCAGATTTGCCGCTGCAGCCATGGGCAACGAGACGACTCTTTTCAGCGCCCGATCCGCTGGCATGCGTAAAACGATTGCGGTCGGACGCTCAGCGCGGATCCGCTTGCGCCACACTTCACGATTCAGTGCTTCCCAGGATTGCTGCGTCAGTGCTTCGGGATCGCCGTCTTCCTGCCGGAACACAGCCAACCCATGCGGCTCTGGTTTAATGATCAGGAGTCGCGAAGTCCCGGCAAGTTTCCGGCGCATTCCCGCCGGCAACCAACCGAGCAGGCCCTCGCGCCACCAGCGCCAGGCAGCGGACAGACTCCACGCGGAAGCATTCGGTAAATTCAGTGTTTTGCTCGATAGAGGTTTCATTATTATCTCAGGGGCCGAATCGCCAGGACAACCAGCGCGCGGCCTGTCCTTGGGGCGCATTACGTGATGAAACAACAACTTCCGCGCTTACCATTGTTCCAGTCCCAGCCTCCGCAGCGATGACGATGTGATAAATGCCTGACTGGCCGCCCGAAAAAAAAGTTGGATTCTCGCTGGAAGGCGGAGCCGGGGGCGGTAAGCCATCACGGGCGGCCTGAGCGCGGGCATTGATGTAGTCAGCGATCACCGATTCATCCAGTCCGGTCACCACACGCAATACCGCGAAAGAGGCTAGCGCTGGATTAACGCCGGAAATTCGGGTTTCAACCGTAGCCACTTCGGCAAGGCGCTGGGCGATTTCCCGGTTGAACCCCAGAACCTGCTGCAATTCGTCAACGCTATCGAACGGCGCGTTGCGGGGTCCGGGCCGCCCGAGGGCGCTATATTCCGCACTTTCAGCGCCACTGGGGCGCGTTTGATCGTCAAGATCGCGCCAGTCTTCGATCGCCGCGACAGCGTGGTCGACATCAGCCTCGGCCATGCCGATTCCCAGCAGGGTCTGGCGCAGCAATCGAGGATCGGCATTGTTCAAGCTGATGCGGCCGGCTGCATCTTCAACGCGGATGCGCATTCGTCCCCCGCCGAACGTCCATTCATGCAAATCACCATTGGCCGGCCACTGTTGCTGGGCTTGTGCATCCATTTGCCAGGCCAGCGCGTAGGCGACTCCCGCCTCAATGAGCGCCCGGGCTTGCGCACGATCGACGGCGCTGCTCGCCAGTCGCGTTTCAACGCGCATCGAATAGGCGAAACTACCCGCCATGACCGCCAACAAGGTAATGATCCAGAGCACAATCACTAACACCATGCCACGATGAAAAGGATGGCCATGCCGCCAGATCATCGTAGATCCCTCTCGGTCAGCGCGACAACCAGATCGGGCCAGACCTCCCCCTGCAGGCTCAGGTTAAGCCGCACCAACAAGGGACGCCGCTCCGTGCTTGGCCAGGCGGAATACCAGCGCGGCGGGTCTGCACCATAGTCTCGCTCGGGACCGAAATAAGCCCACTCCATGCCCAAGACGCCTTGCAGCAGCACCGTTTCGCGTTCCTCAGTCGCCTGCGCCGGGTCCGACGAATAGGGACGCCAACGCACCCATAACCGGCCGTCGCTCAGGCCAATCCGTATCTCATAGAGTCCTCCCTGCCCCAGTTGCGCCAACATGGGCGCGACGAACTCGACCCCATCCGCTTGGCCAGCGAAGACGACCTGTCGTTCCTGTTTCTCATTGGTTTGATAAAGAGTGAGCGATTGAGTCAACTGTCGGCGCAGAAACTCATGTGCGAGTCGCAACCGGTTCGTTGCCTCGGCGCGACGTTCGCCGCTGTCCCAACCATTGAGGCCCAGCCGCAACCCGCTGTAGAGCACCACGAGCACCAAACCCATCAAGGTAATCGCCACGACCAGCTCCAACAGGGTGAAGCCATTGTGGCGAACGGCGAGCGAGCGGCGAGCGGCCACGATGATTAACCTCTACCGGGCGGCTCAACCGGCGCCAACCGCAGCGTTTCCAACACCACGGAACGGTCCTGGAGCAGTCCTGGCCAATACACCTCAACCATGATCCGGTAGGCCCGAACTCGGGGTTGTTCGGAATCCGGCATTCCGTCGGCATAGGCGCTTACTGCGCTACGCCAGGAAAATTGCTCATTCACCGGCCCGCTTTGTTCACCTTCAACCAGCGGAGCCTCGCGACC
Source organism: Candidatus Competibacteraceae bacterium (assembly GCA_020444985.1). GTDB lineage: Bacteria > Pseudomonadota > Gammaproteobacteria > Competibacterales > Competibacteraceae > UBA2383. The sequence goes on along the minus strand of JAGRHK010000010.1, from coordinate 3,132 downwards.
CAAAGCAGCCAGGATCGATTCGGCATACAGGACCGCGCGGGTATAGTCATCGGCAATGCCAGCGTTGCGCAAACCCGTGGCGAAAATTTGTAACAAGACGCCCAGGGAAATACTGAGAATCGCAAAAGCCACCAGGACTTCCAGCAGCGAAAAACCCTGTTCAAACCACCTCGGCCCTACGCGCCGCCGCTCCCTGTTCGGGACAGGGAATGCAGAAAACATCACGGACGCACATCCTCCTCGACAATGGCGACCGCGCCGGTCAGCCAGTCGACGTTAATCCGATAGGCCAGTTTGGGACCACTCACTGTGATGGCGCCGCCAGTAGAACTACCATCCGGGAAAAAACGGATACCGCCCTTCTCACCATCCAGCAATTCGGATTGAGCGGTATAAAGATGAAGAGCGACGCTATCAGGCAAAGCGACCTGCCGCGCATCGCCGCTGACTGCAAAGCGATGTCCCGCCAGATCCAGCGTTAAAATGGCTTCATGCTGCCGGGTGATAGCGTCATTGCGGGCATTGCGCAATCCAGCCGCCAGTTGCCGCGCCGCGCCGCGCAAATCGGTCGAACCGCCCATGCTCGACAGCAACGGCGGCGCTAACGCAACCAGCAGCACGCCAATCACCAGCGTCACCAGCACTTCCATTAAGGTAAAACCCTGTTGCCGCACCATGAACGTCTTGCCGCTACATGCCCAATGTTGTGCCGCTTTCAACCTTTCACCGCTATAACCAGCTCACCACATCCTGGTTCTCGCCATCGCCGCCCTCAGCGTTATCCGCGCCCAGCGAATAAAGATCGAAACCACTGCCGCTATGCTGTCCTGGCGAGCGATACTGATAATCGTTGCCCCAAGGATCCTTGGGAATAATGTTTTTGCGCAGATAGGGACCGTTCCAGCGCGTAGCGCCGGATGGTTGAACCACCAACGCGTCCAGACCTTCGCTGCTTGTCGGATAACGCCCCATGTCCAGGCGAAACGCATCCAGGGCCGTGCTGAAATCTTCGATTTGCAACTTGGCGGTCTTGGTATTCGCGCCACCCAGGTATTTCATCACCTGGGGGCCGACCAATCCCGCCAGCAACCCGAGAATCACCAGTACGACCAACAATTCAATCAGGGTGAAACCGCGCGAGCGGCGCACAATCTCATTTTTCATCAGAATCTTTCTCACGGTTATCAGGCATGAGGTCTTCTACCTTTAGCCTTTAGCCTTTAGCCTTTAGCCTTTAGCCTTAGAATGCCAACTCGTTCAAACTGAGAATCGCGACTAGAATCGACATGATAATACCGGCGATGATCACGCCCAGTCCTAAAATCATGGCCGGTTCCAGCAGCGTCAGAAGCCGCTTGACCGCTGTTTGCACTTCTCCATCGTAGGTATCGGCAATTTGAATCAGCATTTCCTGCAACTGGCCGGTTTCCTCGCCGACGCGGACCATCTGCACCGCCAGTTTGGGAAAGCCCCCAACGTCCTGCAATGGCTCAGCCAACCCCCTTCCGGTCTTGACGTGTTCAGCGACTTCACTCAGCGCTGCCGCCATCACCTGATTACTCAGCGTTTCCCGCACAATGGCCAGCGCGTTCAACAACGACACGCCATTGCCGAGGAGGGTTCCCAGGGTTCGGGACAATCGGGCGGTTTCCACCTTGCCAATTAAATCGCCCACCAAGGGCAGACGCAGCAACCAACGATCCCAACGGACGCGATTCTCCGGCTGGCTCAATTGCCGACGCAACCCGATAACTCCTAGGAAAATCAGCAGGATTCCTACCCACCAGTAATGCCGGAAACCATCGCCGACCGCGATTACGATCTGGGTCGCCAGCGGCAGCGCCTTGCCGGCATCAGCGAACAGTCGTTGGAACTGTGGCACCACAAAGGTCAACAGAATGATCACCGACAATGCCGAAACCGTCAGCAAAATCATCGGGTAGATCAGCGCCGAGGTCACGGTTTCCCGCAGCGCCTGCGACCGTTCCAGGAATTCAGTCAGGCGCTTCAGCACGACTTCCAGGGCGCCGCCCGCTTCGCCAGCGCGAATCATGTTCAGATAAAAGCGCGAGAATACGCCCTGCGCTTCCAGCGCATCGGCCAACGCGGAACCGCCGCGCACCTTTTCCTGCACCCGCTCCAGTAATGAACGGGCCTGCTCATCTTCACTAACCCCGATCAGGATAGTCAGCGCCCGATCCAGCGGCATACCGGCATGAAGCAGGTTAGCCAATTGTTGCGTCAGCAACAGGGTCGATTTGCGAGAGAGTGCCCGGCGCTTGCTGAACAAGGGCTGACCAAGGCCGCCGCGCAGAAAACCGCTCTTGGCCTCGTTCACCGATAGCGGCAACAACCCCTGATCGCGCAACCGCTCAACCGCTGCTTCCGGAGTGGGCGCTTCAATTTCGTCGCGCAGCACCTCACCGGCATTGTCCACCGCCTCATAGCGATAGCGCGGCATCTACGCCCCCTGTTCCTGCTGGCTGGTGACGCGCAAGACTTCCTCAATGGTTGTTTGACCCGCAACCGCCTTGCGCAGGCCGTCCTCGTACATGGTGTCCATGTCCTCTTTTTGGGCCTCGGCTTGCAGCACCGTCGCATCGGCATGTGTCAGCACCAGTCGCCGCAAAGGATCACTCATGATCAAGAACTCCATGATCGCCGCCCGGCCTCGATAACCGGTTCCGCCACACTGTTCGCAACCGACCGCCTTGTACAAGGTGATGCCGCTCTCCGTCATATCCTCGACTTCAACGAACCGTCGCAACCGCATCTCCTCGACCAGTTCCGGCATGGCCAGATAAGGTTCGCGGCAATGCGGGCAAAGCAACCGCACCAAGCGCTGGGCCAGAATGCCGTTGATGGTGGACGTCAGCAAATAATCGTCCACGCCCATATCCAGCAGTCGAGTGACCCCCCCGGCAGCGTCATTGGTATGCAGGGTCGACAGCACCAGGTGACCGGTCAACGCTGACTGCACCGCAATGCCCGCCGTTTCCAGATCGCGCATTTCGCCGATCATGATCACATCCGGGTCCTGGCGGACGATGGAGCGCAGGGCGTTGGCAAAAGTCAGGTTGATCTGTGGCTTAACCTGAATCTGGTTGATGCCTTCCAACTGATATTCCACCG
>JAGRHK010000109.1 GCA_020444985.1 Candidatus Competibacteraceae bacterium | reverse complement strand
CTACGATCACGATAGCCGCAAGGTTTTCAGCACAAGCGGCCAGCCAATTGCCAAGGTCTGAGAGCTCCCTCCTTGCTCTCTGGCGTTTTGATAGAGTGATCTTCTGATAATCCATTTTTATTCTATATTTTGGATTTGCACTCAAATTCCAAGGAGTTTTCATGATCAATTCACGCCATTTGGCCTGGTCTGGCCTGCTAGTCCTGGCTTTTCTCGCTACCGGCCCCATTTTCCCCAACGCTGTCGCGCAACCCGCTGAAGAAGGCTATGAAGACGCGGACAGCGGTCCGGAAGGCGATGATCTTCGCGGCGCTCAACAGGAATTCGAACAGATTATCACCCCCAAATATCGCGCGATGGGTATGCGCGTAGAATCTCTTCCCAATGGTAGCCTGCGCCTGCGCCTGCCAAGTGAAGTTCTGTTTGCCTACGATAGCGCTGACATAAACCCTGGTTTCTCGCCTACATTACGTGAGGTCGCGCGCTTGATGAAACGCCATCGCGGCGTTCGCGCCCGTATTATCGGCCACACGGATAATCAGGGTTCACAGAGCTACAATCTCGATCTCTCGCTGCGTCGAGCGGAAAGCGTAGCCACCTTTCTGAGCGCTCAGGGCCTGCCAAATCGCCGTCTGATTACTCAGGGACGTGGCGAACAGGAGCCTATCGCCAGCAACGCGACGGCTAAAGGTCGGCAAATGAACCGGCGCGTCGACATCATTCTGTTCCGCCGTGACCGAGACAGCCGACCGGCTCGAAGAAACTGAGCCGCCATATAATCCTGACCCTGCTTACCCTGCCAAGCGGCATCGGAAACAAAGGCCGTTTCTCAGGATCCCAGCGCCGCGCGAATTTGCGCGGCCAGCAATGCCAATTGCTGAGGATCGGCTGAGCTGCGGCCATGCGAGCCGGTGTGCTGTCCCTCTTGAACAGGAATGACATGCACATGGTAGTGAAACACGGTCTGGCCGGCAGCAGCGCCGTTAAACTGACTGATTCGTATCCCGTCCGGTGCTAACGCTTTTTGAACAGCGCGGGCAACACGCTGGACTGTCAACGTCACGGCCTGCAGATCCACCTCAGTCATTTCGAGTAAATTGGCCGCGTGGGCCTTGGAAATCACTAACGCATGGCCAGGACTGGCCGGACGGACATCCATGAAGGTTAAGGTGTGCTCATCCTCATACACTTTGACGGATGGGATTTCGCCACGAGCAATTTTACAGAAAATACAGTCAGAGGATTCAGACATCGGGGAAAACTCTCTGGATGGTAATTTATTTCAATGGATAGTGGGCTCACCACGTTCAACCGAGCGGACTTCCAGGCGCAAATCTTCCCGACCCTTTTTCTGCCGGGTAATGCGCACCGGGAGAGACTGCAAGTGGGGAGCAAACCAGAAAGTGGTGATGCGGCTCCCACCGGATTGGGCTTGACTAACACGCACCGTGAGCAACTCACCAAGCGCCGTTTTCAACATTTCCTCGCCTTCACTGCGGATCTGATAGGTGCGAATCTGGATTCCATCAATCAGCGCGTACTGTTCCGGCAACTGATCGCGCTCCAGATCCCACATTACGGTCAGATGCAGGCTTAAGGGGTCGGTGATGCCAGGCGACAGCGGCAATGTCGCTGACTCCGCATTATTGCGGGCATCGACGCGCCCCGCTGACCGGTCGAAGCGCAAGCGTATGTCGCGGCTCTCTCCACTGGCGTCCGTCTGTTGGGCATACTGGAGCGGCTGCACTTCGCCATTGCGAATTTCGCCGCTAGCCTGCTCTTTGACCTGGTGCGACGCCAGCAAGGCCACCAGGCGGTTGGGATGCACCTCAAACTGCATGACGTAGCGGTTCGGTTCAGGGTAGTCCAGCGCCATGAGCGCCTCGCCCAGAGGTAACCCAACGCCATAGAGTTCATAACGAGCCTGGAAAGGCGTAACGGGCCGAACGTCGGCAGCCCGAGCAAACGGGCTGCTGGATAACATCAGCCACAGGCTAAAAATCGTGACTGAATAGGCCGGGCATTCAGGCTTGCAATTGCGCCAATTGTTGGCGGCGTTCACACAGCAACGTTTCATAAGCGCGGCTGAGCGCACGCTCATAAGCACAATCACCGCTTTCACCCATTTCATGCAGACGCGTCTCAAAAAAGGCGATTTCCTGACGTAGATAATCGGCCGCTCGGTAGTCGGCCACCGGGTGTCCGAGGCTGACAGGGCGGGTACTGACTGCCAGATTCGTGTACATTGCATTATCCTCCTCATCATAATTTTATGGCTTATGGTTCCTGTTAGCCCATAGCATAGATGCGTGAAGTGAATTTTGCATGACAACCACTGAGTTAGAGCGTATGAAACCGCATCGACAAATCGATGGCGCGCACATCCTTGGTTAAGCCGCCAATAGAAATATAATCGACGCCCGTTTCAGCAATCGGACGAATCGTGTCCAAGTTGACATTACCGGACGCCTCCAGTTTGACTCGCCCATGCGTGATCTTCACCGCTTCGAACATGGCGTTCAGATCGAAATTATCCAGCATGATAATATCAGGATGCGCAGCCAGCGCCTCTTCCAGTTCTACGAAGTTTTCTACTTCTACTTCAACAGTAATACCGGGATGGAGGCGACGGGCGGCAGCGATGGCATTGCCAATGGAACCGGCAGCCATGATGTGATTTTCCTTGATCAGCACGGCGTCAAACAGGCCAATGCGATGGTTCTGGCCACCCCCGCAACGCACGGCGTATTTCTGCGCCAACCGCAAGCCGGGAAGTGTCTTGCGCGTGTCCAGGATGATGGCTCCGGTTCCCGCCACCGCATCCGCATAGCGACGGGCTAAAGTCGCGGTGCTGGACAACATTTGCAAAAAATTAAGCGCGGTGCGTTCGCCAGTCAGCAAAGGGCGCGCCGCGCCGCGCAGAGTGCAAAGCAACTGATCGGGCGTCACCCGGTCGCCATCCGCCGCCTGCCAGTCGATGACCACTTGCGGATCAAGCTGGCGGAATACCGCATCAAACCAGGCAACTCCACACAACACGGCCTGTTCGCGACTGATGACGGTCGCCTCAGCTTGGGCATCGTCTGGAATCAGGGCTGCCGTCAAATCGCCGTCGCCGACATCCTCAGCCAAGGCCAGGGTGACATTAGGAGTAGGATCGGGTCTATGCATGGCATTTTCCTTAAAATGCTTGTTCGATGTTTCATTAACTTTCAGTTTAGCGGCAATGCCCGCAAATGCTGATTGAAATCACTGGGACTCATGAATCCCACGATCCGGAATTCTCGACGCTCCCGACCATCCGTTCCGAAAAATAATATGGCTGGCGGTCCGACAATGCCGAAATGTTTGAGCAACGCCCGGTCAGCATCATCATGGGCAGTGACATCTGCTTGCAGCGTAACGATTTCCGCCAACGTCGTGCGTACGGTCGGATCGCTAAAGGTATAGCGTTCGAGTTCCTTGCAGCTCACACACCAGTCGGCGTAGAAATCCAGCATCACAGGACGCCCCACCGCTTCGCGCAAGGCTTGATCGATATCGGCAACCGTTTTGACCGGCTGAAAGCGCGGTGCGGGCGCTTTACTGGCGGCGCTGGCGATCAAGCTGACGCCGCGCAGCGGTTGCCAGGGATCGCGTCCGCCGCCTGCGACCCCGACCAGCAACAAAACGCCATAAACCAACAAGACCGTACCCAGACCCTTGACCAGCATGCGCCAAGGCGGCGCGCCATGGACCAGCGGTTGCAAAGCGCCCATGTAGGTTGCGGTAACAATCAACAAGGTCGCCCATAGCACCATGCTCAACGCCGCCGGCAGAATACGCTCCAGCAACCACAGGGCGACTGCCAACAGCAACACGCCAAAGATCGCTTTGATGCGCTCCATCCAATGTCCAGCGCGCGGCAGCCAATGGCCCGTCGATGCGCCAAGGATCAACAACGGCGCACCCATACCCAAACTCATGACGAACAGAGCCGTCGCGCCCAGCAACACATCACCAGTTACCGCAATAAAACTGAGGGCGCCGATCAAGGGCGGAGCCACGCAAGGGCCAACGATCAATGCGGACAAGAAACCCATCGCCGCCACGCCGACATAACGGCCTCCGCGCTGGTGGTTGCTCCATTCCGCCAAGCGGCCTTGCAGGAAAGCCGGCAGTTGCAAGTCATAATAGCCAAACATGGACAGCGCCAGTAACACGAATATCCCGCTGAACAGGCCGATCACCCAAGGATTCTGGAACCAGGCTTGCAAATTTTGCCCGAGCAGCGCCGCCAGCACCCCGGCGATGGTGTAAGTGACCGCCATGGCCAATACATAGGTCAAGGCCAACAGCAACGCCCGCCGACGGGTCAGATTCGCGCCCTGACCGGCGATCAGGCTGGACAAAATCGGCACCATGGGGAACACGCAGGGCGTGAACGCCAGCAGCAGTCCGAAACCAAAAAAAGCGGGAATCGCCAGGAAACGCTGCTCACCTAACCATTGCGCCAAGCGATCCTGTTCCGCTTGAGGGGGAGTCATCTCGCTCTGACTCTTCCCGCGCAAGCTGGGAGAGAGCGCATGAGTCCCTCCGCTGTTCTCGCTGGTTATAGCGCGAGGATCAGAAGGTGAGTTGATCGCTGGCAGCGCGACGGCAACCGTCTTTTTCAATGGCGGGTAGCAAACGCCAATTTCGGCGCAACCTTGATAACTGACCTGTACTTCCACTTCGTCAGCGCTGTTCGCGCTGCGCTGCAGACGGGCGATCAACTGCGCCTCGTTGTGAAATATCTGCTGCGCGCCGAAATAAGGATCATCTTTCAGTTCGCCCGGCGGAATCTCGGTGCTGGCGAGCATCATGCCTTGGGCGTTGATCAACTCCAGTTGAAGCTTGTCGCGATAGAGATAGTAGCCAGGAGCAATGCTCCAGTCGACGCGAACCGTGTGTGGATCCGGCGCATGGATGGTGAGCTGGAACGCCTGGTCCGCTTCGAGAATTCGTTCCTCCGCTGCGCTGCCGAACCGATCGAATATCCCGCCCGCCGCCGGCCCTGCCAGCAGCGCCAGCAGCCATGCCAGACCGAACCAGACCGGGTCGCATCGTCTCATAACGGCGCTCCAGTGTTGTCAGCAATCCAGTGCAGATAGGCGGACGAACCGGCCTGAATCGGCAAGGCAATGATTTCCGGCGTATCGTAAGGATGCAACGCATTAATGCGCGCTTCAAGCAGCGGATAGACTGCGCTACGGGTTTTAAACATTAACAACCATTCCGGATCGCGTTGTATTCCGCCCTCCCAGCGATAAATCGAGGTCAGTCCCGGTATCAGATTGACACAAGCAGCCAGCCGCTCGTTGACCGCCGTCTCGGCAATACGTTCGGCAATGGCCTGTTCCGGACAGGTGCAATAGACCACCAGCGGTTGATTATCCATGAAGGATCTCCCTTGAAATCAGGATGCCATCTTATTCGACCATCCCAGCCTAACGATAGACTCCCCATCCAGCCAATTTTCTTCAACTCTCTGCTCTTGAAATTTCTCAGTCCGCGCCCCACTTCACGGTCAACCCCTTGACAGTGATTTTTCACTGGCTATGATTAGCACTCACCAAGGTTGAGTGCTAACAATATCGGCATCAATCCCAAGTCACCGAACTTTATCTCAAGGAGATTTCACTCATGAACATTCGGCCATTACATGATCGGGTGCTAATCAAGCGCGTTGAAGAAGAAACCAAAAGCCCAGGCGGCATCGTCCTGCCAGGTAATGCCGCCGAGAAGCCTTCTCGCGGCACCGTGATGGCGGTAGGTCGCGGCAAGTTGCTGGAGAATGGCGATGTGCGGCCACTGGATGTCAAAGCCGGCGATCATGTGCTGTTCGGCAAATATTCGGGTAGCGAAGTCAAGGTGGATGGCGAAGATCTGATCGTCATGCGTGAAGACGAAATCATGGCAATCATTGAGAAGTAAGCCTTCTCCCTGAATTTCAGCATTTAAATATCCCAAACCGGTTTTACGAGGAATTAAACATGGCTGCAAAAGACGTCAAGTTCGGTGACGACGCCCGTTCGCGCATGGTGCGCGGTATCAATGTCCTGGCCAATGCGGTTAAGGTCACCCTGGGTCCCAAGGGCCGCAATGTGCTATTGGATAAATCTTTCGGCGCGCCCACGGTCACCAAAGACGGCGTATCAGTTGCCAAGGAA
>JAGRHK010000108.1 GCA_020444985.1 Candidatus Competibacteraceae bacterium | reverse complement strand
CTCTGGCGCCGTCGGTCGTGCGCGGCCTGATCAACCTGCGTGGTCAAATCGTTACCGCGATCGACCTGCGCCGGTTACTCCAGGTCGGCGACCCGCAGGATGATCGACGACCGATTAATATTGTGGTTCAGACCCGCCAAGGCACCTTCAGCTTGCTGGTGGATCGCATTGGCGATGTGCTGGAAGTCGATCCAGCCTGTTTTGAACGCCCGCCGGATACGCTCGAAGGCATTGCCCGCGAGCTGATTCAGGGCACCTATAAACTCCAGGGTCAATTGTTGCTCACGATTAATATCGACAAACTGTTCAATCTGGCTCTCCTGAACCGTTATCGCACAACGGCGAAAAAACCCGAGTGACTGGCATGATGCTTCTAAAAAAATTGAACTTGCAGGGTAAATTGGCCCTGCTCGTCGGCTGGGCCATCGCCAGCATGGCGTTGTTGGCTATTCTGTCGCTCCAGGACCGCTCGCAATCCCTGGAAGCCGCCCAAAACCTGGCGTTGAACGTCGTTGAAATGGGCACAGGCGTTATCGAACGCTATCAGAAACAGGAACAGGCGGGTGCGCTGAACCGCGAACAAGCGCAAAAACTGGCCATTGAGACCCTGCGCAACATGCGTTATCAGGATCTCTATTTCACCATTATCGATGCCGATCAGCGCCTGTTACTGGAGACCACGCGCCCGGATCTGGAAAACCAACCGCTGCGCGGTGGCCGCGACGCCAACCTGCTCTCCAGTATCATTGCCGATCTGGTGGAGATCACCCGTCGGGAAGGCGGTGGTTTCATGACGTATGAATGGCCGCGCCCCGGCAGTAGCAAACCTGTTGCTAAAGTCGCTTACGCTCGGGAATTCGTCCCCTGGGACTGGGTGCTGACCAGCGGCGTTTATCTCGATGGCCAAAACGATGCGTTGTTCAGCACTCTTCTGCGCCAAATTCTGATCGTCGCGATTCTGGCCGGCCCGTTGCTTCTGTTGTTTTTTCTGCTGCGCCGCAACCTGCAAACCGGTATCCAGGACGCATCGCAACGCGCTCGCGATCTGGCAGACGGCCATCTGTCCCAAAAAGCGCCGATCATTGCGGACGACGAGTTTGGCCAGATGCTGCAAACGTTGCATCAAGCTGTCGCTCACATTCAGGCGGCTTTCCAGTCAGAAACGGTCGACTGGAATCAAGTCGCGGAACAGCGCGATCAGGCCAATCGCATTCTGTCGATGGCGCAAAGCGCGCCGATCAACATCATGATCGCCGATCGCAACCTCCAGTTGCGCTATATGAATCCGGCCATGGAGCGGACGTTGCGTGAGTTAGAACCGCATCTGTCAATCAACGTCGGTCAACTCATGGGCCAGCCTATCGATGTGCTTTATCGGCGTCAGGACGAGCTACGGCGGATCGCCTCCGACCCGGCTTATCTTCCGGCCCATCTGCCCCACAAGGCGACGTTTACGCTGGGTCAGGAATCTTTTGCCGTGCACTTTATCGCTATTCACGGCCCGGACGGCGCTTATCAGGGGCCGCTGATGACCTGGGAACGTTTGACCGAGGAAACAGAAGCGTCCCGTCCTCACGCAGCAATGGAGAAAGTTTCGGTCGCCCCGCCTGTAGTTATGGAAACTGTTGAACAGGACAGGGAATCTCCCCAACTGTTGCAAACCCGGATTGAACAGATGCTGCAAGCGGTGCGCGCGGCTGCCGATGGCGATCTGACCCAGGAGCTGCATGTGACGGGCGCTGATTCTGCCGCACAGGTCGCGCAGGGCTTGAATCAATTGCTGGCGAATTTGCGCGATAGCATGACCCAGATCGGGCAGAATGCGCAAACGCTGACCAACGCCGCCGAGGAGTTGAGCCGGGTCAGCCATCAGATGGGCGACAACGCCGAGGCAGCTTCCAGCAAGGCCTCCATGGCCACTGCAGTTGCCGATCAGGTCAGCAACAATGTTGAAGCGGTGGCGGCATCTACGGAAGAAATGGGCGCCAGCATCCGTGAAATCGCTCAGAATGCCGCTGAAGCGACCAAGATTGTAGCCTCGGCAGTGACCATGGCGCAAAACGCCAACGCTACGATTCGCAAACTGGGCGATAGCAGCGCAGGCATCGGCAATATTATTAAAGTGATCACCTCAATCGCCGAACAAACGCATCTACTGGCGCTCAACGCCACGATTGAAGCAGCGCGCGCGGGCGAGGCGGGCAAAGGATTTGCCGTAGTCGCCAACGAAGTCAAGGAGCTGGCCAAGGAAACCGCCAAGGCGACCGAGGAAATTGGCCGCAAGATCGAAGCGATTCAGGTGGACACCGGCAGCGCGGTGGACGCAATTGGCGGCATCAGCCTGATCATCAATCAGATCAATGATATCCAGATTATTATTGCCAGCGCTGTTGAAGAACAAACGGCCACCACCAATGAAATCAGCCGCAGCATTGCCGATGCGGCGCGCGGCAGTACGGATATCGCGCAAAACATCAACAACGTTGCGCAAGCGGTCCAAAACACCCTAAGCAGCGCCAGTGATATGCATACGGCTTCGGATGAAATGGCGCGCATGGCCGCCGAGCTGCAACAATTGGTCGAGCGCTTTCATTATGATGAGAACGTCCCTTACCGGGCCGCCAGCCGCGCGCGGCGCTCCAGTTTGCGCGCGCCCCACAAGCAATCGTAGTCAGCGGATTCCAACAGATCGCGTATCTTTCACGACTCGGAGGCTTTCCTGGTTCAATGATGGTCACCGCAGAGTTTCCAGAGCGCTGGTCGCCGATGCTGATGAATATCTTATGAAACCGGCGACTCGCGATGCGGTGTTAGAAAAACTTAACCTGCTTGGGAACATGCCCTGATTAGCCATGGCTAAAAAAATTCGCATCATGCTGGTTGACGATTCAGCGGTCATCCGCCGATTGCTCACCGACATATTAACCAGCGACCCGCAACTGGACGTGGCGGGCAGTGCTCAAAATGGGCAAGTCGCTTTGGAAAAGTTGCCCATTCTTAACCCTGATCTGATTGTGCTTGACGTCGAAATGCCCGTCATGGATGGTCTGGAAACCTTGACTGAAATCCGCAAGCGTCAGCCTCGGTTGCCGATTATCATGTTCAGCTCGATCACTGAGCGTGGCGCGGTTGTGACGCTGGAAGCGCTCGCGCGCGGGGCGAATGATTACATTACCAAGCCGGCCAATACCGGCAACATGGGCAAGTCCTTACAACGGGTGCGCGACGAATTGATTCCCCGAATCAAAGCGTTCTGCCAGCATTTGCTGAGTCCGCCGGTCCCGGCTTTTCCCGCCAGCCGACCTCTGGCCACCCAATCGCCCGTTTCTCCAGAAACCGTCGCCCCCTTGCCGGCGCCGCCGCCGCCTCCGATCAATCCACCACCGCTCCGTCGTCCTGCCGCCGGTTTGCACCCCCATCCTCGCGTCGACGTCGTCGCCATCGGCGTTTCTACCGGCGGTCCTAACGCGCTGGCTGCGCTACTGTCGCGGCTCCCAGCACCATTCCCAGCGCCGATTGTGATCGTTCAGCACATGCCGCCTATCTTCACCCGACTCCTGGCAGAGCGACTGGCGACGCAGACCGCGCTACCCATCGCCGAAGGGGCTGCGGGTGAAATTTTGCAAGCCGGTCAGATCCGATTAGCGCCCGGCGGTTCTCATATGGTTCTGGAGCGACAGGGCAGCCGAGTCTACTTGCAGTTAAACCAGGATGAACCGGAAAATTCTTGCCGGCCCGCCGTAGATGTGTTGTTTCGATCCGTAGCCGCCGTTTATCGAAGCAATACCCTGGCGGTGGTCCTGACCGGCATGGGTCAGGATGGCCTCAGGGGTTGCGAAGTCATTCGTAATGCCGGCGGGCAAATTCTGGTTCAGGATGAAGCCAGTTCAGTCGTCTGGGGAATGCCGGGCTTTGTAGCGAAAGCCGGCTTGGCAGATGGGCAAATCGCCTTGCCTCAGATGGCCAGGGAAATTTTGAGCCGTGTGCGAATCAATCGTTAGTCTCTCCTCATCCTAGGGATCATCCACTCTTGATGAATGCAACCAGCGCCAGCGACTTCAACTTTATTCGCGAATTGGTGCGGCGTCATTCTGCCATTGTGCTGGAGACAGATAAGGATTATTTGATCGAAACACGACTGGCGCCGTTAGCGAAACAGACCGGGTTCGCCTCATTGACGGCCCTGATCGCGGCATTGCGCGCCAACTCCGCGCCCCCCCAGCTCCGTAAACAGGTCGTGGAAGCCATCACCACGCATGAAACCTCATTTTTTCGTGATACTCATCCTTTTGAAGCGCTCAAGACCACGGTATTGCCCGAATTGTTTGCCCTTCGGCCATCTGCGAATGTGACCCTCTGGTGCGCTGCTTGCTCCAGCGGCCAGGAGCCTTTCAGCATCGCCATGCTGGTGCATGAACACTTTCCCACGCTCAGGAACCGGGTGCGCATCATTGCCACCGATTTGTCCGGCGCTATTCTGGCGCGTGCGCACGCGGGAATTTACAGTCAGATCGAAGTGAATCGCGGCCTGCCTGCCGTACTGTTGACGAAGTACTTCCAGAAGCAGGGTCTGCAGTGGCGCATCCGACCGGAAATTCGTCAGATGGTGGAATTTCGGCAGAACAATCTCGTGGAGCCTTGGCCTTCGTTTCCGCCTTTGGATCTGGTATTCATGCGCAACGTCCTGATTTATTTTGACTTGAGCACCAAAAAAGCGATTTTGGCCAGGGTTCGCAGTGTTCTGAAATCAACCGGCTATCTCTTTTTGGGTTCTTCGGAAACAACCCTGAATCTGGATAATGCTTTCGAACCAATTTCCATAGGAAAGAGCGTATGCTACAAACAGAGGACTACAATATCAGCATGGAAAACCGAATAGTGGCGCCGGTTTTTTTGCGCTTCGCAGGCCTGCTTTTACAGATTGTCTTGTTTGAACGGGAGAAAAATCATGAAGATCCTGATTGTCGATGACAGCAACGCCATGCGCATGATCGTCCGGCGCACGCTACGCGAAGCAGGCTTTGGCCATCTGGAGGTCCAGCAGGCCAGCGATGGCAATGAAGCGCTCGAATTGATCCACAAGAGTCCGCCCGATCTGATTCTTTCGGACTGGAATATGCCTAATAAATCGGGATTGGAGTTGCTGCAAGCGCTTAACGAGGAAGGCTATAAAATTACGTTCGGTTTCATCACCACCGAGGGAACTGCCGAAATGCGGGCGAAAGCAGCGCATTCTGGAGCCAAATTCATCATTAACAAACCTTTCACCGCAGAGACCTTCGCCCAAACTCTCGGCGCCTTCATCAAGGATTGATGCGATTTCGACCGGCAACACCGAAGGCATTATCTGCACGGGTTAAGATCTTAACGAATTTCCTGATCCAAAGACTATTAAGCGGGAAGCGCCATGCCTACCACCTTTATTCTGCCTAAAGCCGTTGATGTCAGTAAAACGTTAGTGATGTTATTTGGAGGCAACGTGCCGGCAACGCCTGGCAAACCGGTGGATTCCAAGGCCGGTTCCGACAGTTTGGTGGCCAGTTATATTGATGATAATGGCAAAGTCGTCGCCGCTTTCATCTGCGACATTCCGCTCGCCGCCAATGCGGGTTGTGCTCTGTCCATGATGCCCGCCGCCGCCGCCAAAGACGCCATCAAGACCAAAAAGCTGGAACAAGCCATGCTCGATAACCTCTATGAGGTGGCCAACATTCTCTCAACCCTGTTGATGAACGATAAAACGCCGCACCTCAAGGTCGCATCGCTTTATCCGGATGCGAGCAAGATACCCGCCGAAGTTCGAGAGATGCTGAGTGCAGCCAAGGGGCATGTTGATTTCACGGTCAATATACCCCGCTATGGCAACGGACGCATGTCTCTGCTGGTTCTTTAACAAGCCTGACTCCCCTTCCAGAATAATGTGGGGCCGGCTTGCGGTCTCCTGAGCCGTTTCACCCATCTTGCGCGGGAGGCCCCGTCGTTTACGGCGGGGAGGGATAGCGCATCGCCCGTAGGGCGATCATTGCTTTTGATCTGTGCGGTGGACATTAAATTCCTTTGTGAGTATAATTTTCAATATGAAAATCGTACTGCAAATCAAATTGCTCCCGGATGAAACCCAACACACGGCGTTGCAAGACACGATGCATGTTTTTAACGCGGCGTGTAATTTCATCGCGGAAGTGGCCTTTCGGGAACAGTGCGCGTC
>JAGRHK010000107.1 GCA_020444985.1 Candidatus Competibacteraceae bacterium | reverse complement strand
TAAAATAACTGGAAAATCAATTTCTCCGAGATCGAACAGGGCGCGTTGCATGCGGTCGCATTCCCAGTGGATGCAGCGTTCATGTTCGGCGGCGATAATAGAGGCGGCTTCGAGATGGGGTTGCACTGGAGCAGGAATGTGGTCGAGTTGGCTGTGCGCCTCCAGGGTAGTGTAAAATTTGGCTACTAACCCGACGCGCCGGGCCCAAGGTAGTAAACGATCCCACTCATGCAGGCTAAGATTTTGTAATAAATCTTGTTTAGCAAGGATGTTGGGCAAGGTGCAGGGTGACATGTTGTAAAAATCCGGTTTAAACGAGCATCGAGATTATGGCAAATTTTACAGTCGAGATGTTGGGCCGTTTTGAGATTTGATCAAAAGTTATTCAATAACAAATGATTGTACTGTTTAATGGAATTGGCATTATTTTTGCTAAATTCTTTGAATCAATTAACTTTAGCCTGCCGTTCTGGAGCGGTACAGTGCTTAGGAGCCGAATAATGACCGAGCATGATGATAAGCAAGTGGCCCGTGTGGACACTGTGGCAAATGCTGGGCCTTCCAAGGGGCGGCGACGATTGGTGAAGGGTGCGATGCTGGCGACGCCGGCGGTGATGACCCTGATGAGTGGAAGGTTAATGGCGGCAACGAGTTTGACCTGTAATGATAAACTACCGCAGACGCCTACCAGAGGGGATAGCATTGCTTGGGTCGATTCACGAGGATTACCCTTGCAATGGGGGGTTGATGATTCTGGGGTAGATGCATTAGGCTATTATGATCTTTATGGTCAGTTTCAAGCAGTTGATTATCAAACAGCCATGAATGTGACAAGCAATAGTTGCTGGGCTTCTTTTAATTAGCTGTTCAGAACATGCGATGGCGAATTCATAATGGTCGTCAGCATTATTGGCGTCATTGGGATGTCGAAAAGTTTGTCCTCTTCAACGCGCATTCAGCCCAGACTCACCAATTAACGCCCTTTGCTGTGGATATTCTCTCCCTCCTGAAGGATCAGTCGCTTGATTTTGCTGAATTGAGTGAACGGCTGATCAGCATCTATGGCGACCTTGAGTTCGATGCTGAGGTCACCGACTATCTCCACCAAACCTTAAGCTTGTTGGATGATTTGGGTCTGATTGAACCGGAGTCGAGGTGAAGTTCGCGGAAGCTGCCCACGCTGTTCAGCGAGGGTATTCTTGTATTAACGGACTTTGCTTTAGAATCGGCCCCTTTCATTTCCGGTTACACAGCGATTTATCCGAGTTCACTGAGCTTATCCGACGTATGTATGCTGATTATGCATGGTCGGTCAGTGAATTTGCCGATTTTCATATCGATCTTGTGCGCCATGCGCACTGGCTTCGTCCCTGGCAACCGCAAGTTCAGTTTTTTGTCGGCGATAAAGCGCCTTTCCAACCCTTCCCACGCGATACGGCCCTACCTTTTCTGGAATGGGGCCTGAACTGGTGCGTGGCAACCCATGCTCATCATTACTTGATGCTCCATGCAGGGGTTATTGAAAAAAACAACCAAACATTGATATTGCCCGCTTGGCCCGGTTCCGGCAAAAGCACCCTAACAGCGGCGCTATGCCAGCGTGGTTGGCGTCTTTTATCTGACGAATTTGGATTGGTTCGGCCTCAGGATGGCTTGTTGGCGCCCTTTCCTCGCCTGATTCCCCTCAAGAATGAATCTATCGCGGTCTTTCGCGATTTTGCGCCCAATGCTGTGATGGGGCCGGAATATCCTAAAACTCGCAAAGGCACGGTTTGTCACCTGCGCCCGCCAACTGACAGTATTGAACGTGATCAGGAACTCGCTAAACCGCGTTGGATCGTTTTTCCCGAATACCGGAAAGGCGTTGCCATGAACCTGTGTCCCATCGAGAAAACCCAAGCTTTTGTGATGCTGAGTGGTCATTCTTTCAATTATGATCTGATCGGGCTGCGGGGCTTCCGGGCTTTGGCCAACCTCATCGATACCTGCGACTGCTACACCTTCGAGTATGGCGGCGACCTCGAACAAGCCGTCGTGCAACTCAACACCCTGGCGGATGATCTCATTTAATCCATCCTGCGCAAAGGAGACCACTCATGGCTCAAACTGCTTCCACCATGCTGCCGCTTGGCGTCCTCGCCCCCGACTTCAGCCTCCCCGAACCAGCGACCGGCAGGAGCGTTTCTCTCGACGACTTTCAAAGCGCCCCAGCTCTGCTGGTCATGGTCATCTGTAACCACTGTCCGTTCGTCAAGCACATCCGCCAGGGGCTGATCCAGTTTGCCCGCGACTATCAGGCCAAGGGTTTGGCTATCGTCGCCATCAGCGCCAACGACGTCGCGAAGCATCCCGATGACAGCCCGGTAAAAATGGCCGAGGAAGCCAAAAATTTCGGTTACCTCTTCCCTTATCTCTATGATGAAGCCCAAACGGTAGTGAAGGCCTATCGCGCTGCCTGCACTCCGGATTTCTTCTTGTTCGACGCCGACCGCAAACTGGTCTATCGCGGCCAGTTCGATGGTAGCCGGCCCAGCAACACGATTCCTGTTACTGGCGTTGATCTGCGCGCGGCGGCGGACGCCGTACTGGCCGGTCAACCCGCTCCCATCGACCAGAAACCCAGCATCGGCTGCAATATCAAGTGGAAAACCGGCAACGAACCGGATTATTGATACGCTCTTCCCTAACGCCTCTCCCGCCAGTGGGCGAGGCGCGTAGCCTAGATGGCGCGTAGCTAGGCTTGCAGAGTTTTCGTATGGCTTTCAGATGCTCAATGATTATCTTATCAATAATTGCGCTAATTGGCCCGGTGGCACGTAGCCAGGGATCATTTCCCCATCTTCCAGGATCATGCTCGGCGTTCCGCGTACGCCCAGTTTCTGGCCCAGCTCAAATTGCGCCTGTACCGGATTATCACAAGTCTTACGTTCGAGCTGCTCGCCACGCTTGGCCTTGGTCATCGCGTCCTGTCGATCATCAGCGCACCAGACCGACACCGCCTTGTTAAATGAATCCGAATTGATCCCCTCGCGTGGAAACATCAAATAACGTATCTTGATACCTTCTTTAAGGTAAGCCGCCATCTGACTATGCATCTTGCGGCAATAGCCACAGTCGACATCGGTAAATACGGTGACCGTATGCCGTGTCGCCGTTTTCGGCGCGAACACCACCATATCCTTTTCATCGATCGCTTCAAGCGCTTTGCCACGTAGTTCGCTCCGTCGGAGATCGGTCAAATTAGCGCGAGAATTCAGGTCTAGCAGATCGCCTTGCAGAACAAATCGGCCATCCTCGCTCAAATAAAAGACCTGACCGCCGAGAACAACTTCAAACAGACCGGAAATAGCGGTTGGAGTCACGCTGTCCGGTTGCTCGCCATCAACAGCCGCTTGTAACTTCGTCAGATCCGGTTGTTTGATGGCCACAGGAACCACGCCCAGCGCCGGCGCGGCTGGTTCGGAACTCGGAGTTTCGGCAGCCAGACTGCCAGCGGCATACAGGACAGCAATCATCAGTAGGGTTCTATGCATTTCAATATCCACAGGGTGGCAACGGAATGATCAATCAGAGTTTAGACAAGCATCAGGGTTCCACGGTGACCCATGCTGGAGTGAAGAAGTCCATCGAGTTCGCTCCGGCGACATCGGCGCCCACGCTGCGGCGGCAGGATTTCCATTATGACTTGCCACCGGAACTGATTGCCCAGCATCCACTACCGCAACGCAGCGCCAGCCGATTGTTGACTCTGAACGGTGTGAGCGGCCAGTTCAGCGACCGCTGGTTTCGCGATCTATCGGGATTGTTGCGCCCTGGCGATCTGCTGATCTTTAACAACACGCGCGTGATTCCAGCCCGGTTGTTTGGACGCAAGGCTAGCGGCGGACGATTTCAATTGCTAGTTGAGCGGCTGCTGGACGAACAGCGGGCGCTCGTCCAACTCCGGGCCAGCAAGACGCCCAAACCGGGTGGAGAATTACAATTCGACGCCGGATTTACCGCGACCGTCCTGGATCGTCACGGTGATCTGTTCGAAATCCGCATGAACGACGGTCAATCTTGGCTGACGCTGCTGGAGCAGCAGGGCCGTATTCCCCTGCCGCCTTATATCACTCGTGAACCGACCGAGGAAGATCGGTGGCGTTATCAGACGATCTACGCCTGTCAACCTGGAGCCGTGGCTGCGCCCACAGCCGGCTTGCATTTTGACCAGTCCCTGCTTGATCAACTGGCCGAACGAGGGGTCGAACAAACCTTTATTACCTTGCACGTCGGCGCTGGCACGTTTCAACCGCTGCGGGCGGAGCGCCTTGAAGAGCATAGAATGCACGCCGAGTGGATTGCGGTCAGCGCGGCGGCTTGTAAAAAAATTCAGGAGACCCGGGCGCGCGGCGGACGAGTCGTCGCCGTCGGCACCACGGTCGTCAGGGCGCTGGAAACCGCTGCTGGCGAGACGGGTATGCCGCAACCGTGGAGCGGCGAAACCCGGATTTTTATTTACCCCGGTTACCGCTTTCGCAGCGTGGATGCGCTGATTACCAATTTTCATCTGCCGGAATCGACCCTGCTGATGCTCGTTGCGGCTTTCGCCGGACGCGAGCACATTCTGAACGCCTATCGCCACGCGGTTGAACAGCGCTATCGGTTCTTCAGCTACGGTGACGCGATGTTGATCAGCTCCTCTCACTCCTGACCTTTGAAGAGCTTGATGGCGACGTCTTGAAATTCTCATGCGAGCGGCTATAAAGTCGTCAATATCATTCTCATAGGACGCTGCCATGAAACGCATTTTGTTGTTTGTCGCTACTAATCTGGCAGTGATCGTACTGCTCGGTATTACTAGCCGGCTGCTTGGCGTCGACCGCCTTCTGGTCGGAACCGGTCTCAATATTACCAGCCTGTTGATTTTTTCAGCTATTTTTGGCGTGGGCGGTTCTTTCATCTCATTGCTCATGTCAAAATGGATCGCGAAAAGGTCCGTCGGCGCTCAGGTCATCGAGCAACCGCACACCCAGACCGAATTATGGCTGGTGGAAACTGTGCGCCGTCAGGCTCAGAATGCCGGAATCGGGATGCCCGAAGTCGCCATTTACAGCTCGCCGGAACCCAACGCATTCGCTACCGGCGCGAGCCGCGATCATGCGCTGGTGGCCGTCAGCACGGGTCTAATGCAACAAATGAGCACTGAGGAAGCCGAGGCGGTGCTCGGTCACGAGGTCAGTCATGTGGCCAATGGCGATATGGTGACGCTCACCTTGATTCAGGGCGTGCTTAATACCTTCGTGATCGCGTTATCGCGGGTCGTGGGCTATCTGGTGGATCAGACGCTCTCCAGAGGCGGAGAATATCGCGGCCCTGGCATTGGCTACTACATCACCAGCTTTATCATGGAAATCGTATTCGGCTTTCTGGCTTCGCTGGTGGTCATGGGGTTCAGCCGTCAGCGTGAATTTCACGCTGACGCCGGCGGCGCGCGGCTGGCGGGTCGCAGCAAGATGATTGCCGCATTAGAGCGGCTGCGACAACTGCACGAACCCTCACAATTACCTTCGCAGATGGCGGCGTTTGGCATCAACGGCGGTTTGGGTGAGGGGCTGCGCAAGCTGCTGATGACGCATCCGCCGCTGGAAGAGCGGATCGCTGCACTGCGCCAGGAAGGGTAGGGAAATGATAGAATAACGCGATGACGAAACAGGGGCATGTGGCGAAAGCATCACTCTCTACGCGCCCTGATCACCCCGCATATTGACGAAAGTCGAAGTCCATATGCTCGCTGGCTTCCGCCACCATGTTGCCTTGTACTAACGTGACGCCAAATTGCCAGATGCTGGCCATTTGTGGCGCAGTCATCACTCCAGCGGCCACAACCCGCGTGTTGAGTTCATGAGCCCGCTTGGTGAGTTGCGCCATCGCATGCCGGCTGTTTTCATCTTTCGCCTTGGCCAATCGTTCGATCAGGCTGCCATCCAGCTTGATATAGTCCGGCGCGAGTTCTCCGAGCAGACGTTCGGAGTGCGGCTTGCCCCCAAAATGGGACAGCGCCAGGCCACAACTCAACTCCCGCAGACGTACATGCAATAACCGAGCCTCTTCAAAGGTTTCATCCGCGTCATCCTCCTTGATCTCAAACACCAGCAGGTGTGGGTCCAGCCGGCTTTCCTTGAAGCGCTTGACCAACCAGTCAAAAAAATCGTTTTCTACTAATGAATTGCGAGACAGTCGAATAAAAAGAATCGGTGGTTTATC
>JAGRHK010000106.1 GCA_020444985.1 Candidatus Competibacteraceae bacterium | reverse complement strand
GGACGGCGCGGTTCGTCGCTGTAAATCACCGGATAGTTCAGCGACGCGCCGCGTTCCCGCAACTGTCGGCGCAACTCGCGGGCCAGCGGGCAACCTTGAGTCTGATTCAACGTCGCAGCCCGCACCCGCCTGACATCCAGACAGTTACCTGCACCCAATGCGGAAATGACCGGTACGCCGTGGCGATGACAGGCCGCGACCAAAGCCGCTTTACAGGCGATGCTGTCGATACAATCGGCGATGTAGTCGAAGGTCGTGGCGGACATCAGGGCCTCTGCTCCGTCCGGCTGGAGAAATTCCCCAATCAGAGTCAATTCCAGCGTCGGGTCAATATCGCGCAATCGTTCGGCTATGACTTCAACCTTCGGTCGGCCTAGCGTCGAATGCAGCGCTAGCAATTGGCGATTGAGATTGGACGGTGAAACCACATCATGATCCAGCAAGGTCAACCGACCGATCCCAGCCCGGCCCAGCGCCTCGGCGACATGTCCTCCGACCCCGCCCAGCCCAGCCACCAGCACCCGCGCTGCGCGTAACCGGGCCAGTCCTTCAGCGCCGATCAGGATTTCAGTGCGCGCCTGTGGGTAGGGCATCGGGCAGCCGGAATAAACGCCGAGCGTTTTCTGTCGTCGCGGTGGCGATTTCGACCGGATCAACGCCGCGCAACTCAGCAATGCAGTCCAGCACCTCCGCGACAAACGCCGGTTCATTACGCTCGCCGCGATGGTTACTCAGCGGTTGGTCGGGCGCATCGGTCTCCAGCATGAAGCCATCCATCGGCAAATAGCGGATCAGGCTGCGCAGACGTGTGGCGCGCGGATAGGTTAACGGACCGCCGAAACTGAGCAAAATACCCATATCCAGCAATCGCCCTGCCTGATCCTCGCTCCCGGAGAAGCTATGCACCATGCCGCGCACTCCAGAAAAGCGTCGCAGAAATTTGATGACCTGATCCACCGCATGACGGGCATGGATCACTACCGGCAGATCGTGACGACGCGCCAATCGCAGTTGTTCGGAAAAAAATTCCGCTTGCGCATCGGGATCGAGATCCGGCAGGTAATAATCCAGTCCGCATTCGCCAATGGCCACCGGCCGTTCCCGATGCAGCCAGTCCGCCAGCGCATCCAGATGCTCGGGGCGGTGTTCGGCCAGATAAGCGGGATGCAGACCGTAGCAAGGGTACAACCCAGGATACTGTTTCGCGACGTTTTTTAACTTAGGCCAAAAGCGCGCGCTGACCGCAGCCAACACCTGTGCGCCCACGCCCGCCTCGCGCGCCCGCTGATAAGCCGCCTCTCGATCAGGATCGAAACTGGCTTCGTCGAAATGATTATGACTATCGATAAGAATCTGCATCATGAGCGCCCGATCAGGCGAGCACCCTCTGGACGTTGGCGGCGCGGCCAAACACCGAGGACAGCGTGATGCTGAATAGGTTGCGAACCGCCCGGCTGAAATGCGCAGAATCGGCAAATCCCGCATCCAGCGCCGCTGCGATCAGGGTCAGGTTTTTGGAAACCGGCGCCGCGACCGCCCACATGTAGCGCCATTGTCGCAAGCAGCGGATCGACGTCCCCACTTTTTCCTTGAATAGAGGCACCCATCGAGTCAACGATAGCGTGATGTACTCGGCCAATTCGTTCATTGAGAATGATGTTTTGGAACATTGAAAAAGTGTAGCTCTCTCATCCCCTATTCGCCAGTTCCGATAAGTACCGCCCGATTAAAGCCATCAACCTTGCTTTAACCGTTCAATCTCCTTGCCCGCTTGGAGGAGGAGTTGAATCATTCGATGGGAATCCGCCTTAAATAAAATTGCGCAAAATGAACTTGACTGGCCATTTTTCTCGACTATAATCCGCCGCCCTATGCATCAGAAACTTCACAACCCCTATTTTTCATCCATGGCTAACCGGCGTTTGCCGGCAAGACGCGGTTGCGCGCCAGCGGTGGACCCGACGTAGACCCTGCGCAATTCAGTTCGGAGGGTCCACGCCAGGCAGCCCTCCGAACGGGAGACAAAGAACCCCGGTCGGCAGTGCGCCTTCCGGGGTTTTGTTTTTTCTGCAACCGATTCGAAGCAGCCCCGCCATCGCACAACGGTACCGGTTCTGTATGCCGGTCCGGCGCGCTCAAGCTAATCATGGCGCCGCGTGTGTCGGGCGACGACGGGACTTCGAAGCAAGGAAAGTAGCTCAGTGGGTAGAGCAACTGATTACAAATCAGTCGGTCGAGGGTTCGAGTCCCTCCTTTTCACTGGTAAAGCCCTAAAAAGGCCTGCGGTTCAAATCCGCTCCATTCCTTGCAGCATCCGGGAGCCGTCCCGGCGGGCAGCAACCCTTTCGACGCTTTGGCATTGGGAGGGTCGCTGACCCGCAGCGCCCGCGCGACCTTGCGCGGCGGGCAACGGATCGATGCTGGTAATCGGCCAGCCGGTCGCAGCGAGCGCGGGTAGGGACGCCTCGCGTTGCGGCAGGTCCGCCGGCGATCGGCACGATTCGCCCCATCGCCCGTCGCGCGGACGTGGGACGCGCTCTCAACCCTATCAACTTCTTGTCAACGCAACCGGCAGGGGCCGTTATCCAATGACATCCTGACGTTCGGCAGTGGCGGGCCGGCAACGGCGCCGATCGCAACACGCCACGCTCGACTGCTGGAAACAGCGGAACAGGAAAACCCAAAATAACTACATGAGGAGAACTAACATGTTGGGTTACAAGCGAATTGTCATTGCCCAAAACGAGCGTGGGCTTCATCTCTATGACCGTCGGCTGGCGGCTATTCTGGAACCGGGCGTCTACCGCTGGTTCGATCCGTTGCGCCGTCACGAGGTGCAGCGCTACGACCTGACTGTGGCTGAATTCAATCACCCGTGGCTGGATGTGTTGCTGCGCAACGAGCCAGCTTTGGTAGAGCGGCATTTCCAGGTCGTGGAAACCGGTGAACGGCAGGTGGGCCTGATTTACAAGAACGGTCGTCTGGAAGGCGTTTTGCCGCCGGCGACCCGGCAAGCCTACTGGCGGGGTCCGGTCGAGGTGAAGGTAGAGCTATTGGACATCGGCGCTGACTACGCGCTGTCACGTGCGCACGCCGCCCTGCTGGCGCGGCCTTCAGCGACGCTGGCCCGCAATCTGAGCGGTTTCATCCTGATGGCTGAGGTCGAGGACCACCATGTCGGCTTATTATTGGTGGATGGCGAACGAGTTCGCACCTTGCTGCCGGGCTTGCACGCCTTCTGGCGCTTCAACCGAACGATCAAAGTAGAAACCATCGATCTGCGCTTGCAAACGCTCGAAGTCTCCGGCCAGGAAATGCTGACTCGGGACAAGGTCAGTTTACGGGTGAACCTGTCGGCAGTGTACCGCATCGCTGACCCAGTCAAGGCGCGTAGCGAGTTAAGTAACATTTCAGAACACCTATACCGCACCTTGCAGTTCGGTTTGCGGCAAGCCATCGGCGCGCAACCGCTGGATGGCTTGCTCGGCGACAAGGACGAGCTGGACCGGGTGGTGCGGAACTATGTCGCCGAACGGGTTGAGCCGCACGGCTTGGCCCTGGAAACGGTCGGCGTCAAGGATGTGATTCTGCCCGGTGAGATGAAGGATATTCTCAACCAGGTCGTGACGGCGGAGAAAGCGGCGCAAGCCAATGTGATCCGTCGACGCGAAGAAGTCGCCGCCACGCGTTCGCTGCTTAATACAGCGAAGCTGATGGAAGAAAATCCAATTCTGTTGCGCCTGAAAGAATTGGAAGCGCTGGAAAAAGTAGTCGACAAAGTCGAGCGGTTGACCGTATTCGGTGGCCTGGATGGCGTGTTGCATGACACCGTTCGCATTAACTTGACACCTCGCTGAGTGTGTGGTGGTATAATTATTCTTAAATCAACTCTCTCCAGCTCGTTGGAGAGGGTTCTCCAATGACTTCTAGGAATCGAAACCGCATGTCCGGCACTATTGCCATGCTCCTGCTCGGTCTCGGCGCGCTGCTGGTGGGGAATGGCCTGCTGGGCACGCTGCTGGGCATTCGCGCGCGGCTGGAAGGTTTTACCAATACCTCAATCGGCGCGCTGATGGCGGCCTATTTCCTGGGCTATGTCCTGGGCACATTTTTAGTCCCGATCCTCATTCGACGGGTGGGTCACATCCGTACCTTTGCTGCGCTGGCGGCGATGGGTTCCATCTCTGTACTATGCTACGGGCTGGTGGTGCATCCAGTCGCCTGGGCGGTGCTGCGCGTGGTCACCGGCATTGCGGTGCTCGGCGTCTACATGGTGGTGGAAAGCTGGCTCAATGAACAGACGCCACCCTCCGTTCGCGGCCGGGTCTTCGCGATGTACATGGTCGTCACGCTCGTCGGTCTGGCTGCTGGACAATACCTGATCCTGATCGGCGATACCGGCGCGCTAACGCTGTTCGCCATCGCATCCATGCTGTTCACCCTGGGACTGGTGCCGATCGCCGCCACGCGCATTCATGCGCCTCAACCCCAGACCACGCCTCCCGTCAGTTTGATACATTTGTTCTGGCGGGCGCCGCTGGCGGCTTGCGGCGCATTCATCGCCGGTATCGTCAGCGGCGCGTTCTGGAGCTTGGGCGCCGTGTTCGCGCAACGGGTCGGTCTGTCGGAGGAAGGCATTGCCCTGTTCATGAGCGCGACTATTCTCGGCGGCGCATTCCTGCAATGGCCCATTGGCCGGTTATCGGATCATTACAGTCGGCGCTTCATGTTGACTCTGGTCAGCTTCTCCGCCGCCCTGGTTGCGCTGCTGGCCTTGCGGGTCATGCATGAATCATTAACGGCGCTGATCGCCTGCGCTTTCCTGTATGGCGGCCTGATGTTCTCGGTTTACAGCCTGAGCGTGGCGTTGATGAATGACCGCTTGACGACGCGCTGGGAAGTGCTGGACGCAACGCGCGGCTTACTACTGATCTTCGGCATCGGTTCCATTGCTGGCCCGGCGATCGGCGGTCCGTTAATGGATTGGTTTGGACCCGGCACGATTCCCGCTTACTCCGCGGTTACATTGGGTCTGCTGGGTTTGCTGGGACTGGTGCGTCTGGTTTGGGCCAAGCCGATTCCACTCATTGCGCAGGGCCGGTTCATGCCCATGGTGCGCACCACGCCCGTGGTCCTGGAGATGCTGTCGCAGACCGATGTCCAACCGGAACTGGAGGATATGCCGCTGCCGGCTGAAGAGGCCTGAAACCGTGCTGATTAGCGTCTAAACCTAAAAACGTCGATCCAAATCGGCCAGCGTTTCTGCATAGCCTGGGACGCAAGGACGACTTCGCCTAATCCCAATCGCCCCACAAGGCTTGCAATGCCGCCAGCGCCGCCACGCCGGCGGTTTCCGTGCGCAATACCCGCGGTCCCAGGCGAACGCCGGTGAATCCAGCCGCTTGAGTCTGGTTGATTTCTGCCGGACTCAAGCCACCTTCAGCGCCGATGAGCAACGTCACGGGGTCCGTGGGCGGCTCCAGGCTGCGTAGACTCTGCTTGGCCAGCGGATTGAGCAACAGATGCAAACCGGTTTCCATCGGTTGCGCTAACCAATCGGTCAGTGATCGCGGCTCCTGCAATGCGGGCAACCGGTTACGCCCGCATTGTTCACAAGCGCCGATCACGATGCTTCGCCAGTGTTCGACCTTGCGCGCCAACCGTTCACCGGTCAAATCCACGCCACTCCGTTCGGTGAACAGGGGTTGGATCGCAGCCACGCCCAACTCCACCGCCTTTTGCAGGGTGTAATCCATCTTTTCTCCCCGCGAGACACCTTGCGCCAGCGTAACGCGCAAGGGCGATTCCACCTCGCCAGGCAACGCTTCCCGTACTTGCACCCAAGCTTCTCGCTTGCCCACTTCCTGCAATGTCGCTGCGAACGCGCCGCCCGCGCCATTAAATAACGTCAGCGGTGCACCGGGTTTGAGACGTAATACCCGCACGGCATGGCCGAAAGCGCTGCCGCTGAGGCGCGCGGTCATCCCCGTAGCCAAGGGCGCCGAGAGGTAAAATCGAGGGATGCGCATTGATCATCAACCACAGAAAATTGATAACATTAGCTCAAATTCTGGCCAGGGCGCCTGTGGATAACTCTGTGGATAACTTTTGGTAGTCATCGCTAAATGCGTATTGCCATTACATTAATGACACTTTGATGACTTTTTGAGCATTTTCTTTTTTATTCTTTTATCAGAAATTTATGCGCAAAACTTGGAATCTGATCAAAATTTTTGATTGATGGAAACCGGATAAATTGCTGGGCAGGGGGATTGCATAAGCCTGTGGATAAGTCA
>JAGRHK010000105.1 GCA_020444985.1 Candidatus Competibacteraceae bacterium | reverse complement strand
GGATTGGTGCGGGTTTCGGTGGGTCTGGAAGACGTGGCGGATGTGCAGCGCGACCTGGAACCGGGTTTCCAGCGACTGATTTGAGATGATCAAAGCCATTACCTTCGACCTGGACGACACCCTGTGGGATATCTGGCCGGTGGTCGAACGCGCCGAGGCATTGCTCCACGATTGGCTGATGGCCCGCTATCCCCGTATCCCGGAGCAATTTACCCCGTTAGAGTTGCGGGAGTTGTCACAGGAGGTGATTGCGGCTTGCCCGGACATTGCGTATGACCGCACCCGCTTGCGCAAAGAGGCGTTGTGGCTGGCGGCGCGACGAGCGAATTATGTGGAATTCGATGTGGAAGGCGCGTTTGCGGTGTTCTTTGTCGCCCGCAACGCCGTAGAACCGTTTGCCGATGTGCGTCCGACCCTGGAGCGGCTAGGCCAACGTTATACCCTGGCCTCGTTATCCAACGGCAATGCCGATCTGCGCTTGATCGGTCTGTACGACCTGTTTGCGTTCTCGCTGAATGCGATTGACGTGGGCGCGGCCAAACCGGAACCGTTGATGTTCGATCTGGCCTGTCAGCAGTTGGCGGTGCCGCCTGAACAAATTGTCCATGTGGGCGACGACCCGGAGCATGATGTCCTTGGCGCGGCCCAAGCCGGTTTCCGCACAGTCTGGATCAACCGCATCGGACGGGACTGGCCTGGCGGTTCGCGAGCCGATGCGGAAATCGTCAGTCTGGTTGAGTTGGAATGCGTATTAGCCAATTGGGGAAGCTGAAATTGTAGTTACGACGGGTAGTAGGTAGTAACTGGAAATTTCTGAAGTATCAGGACAATGTGTTGTTCATCGGCTTTGATGTGTATCGGGTTAATCAGCCTGGCAAGCTGCTTGGCATTTTTTCCTCCACGCTAGGGCGTGAAGATCCTGATGGATTACCAGGGAATCGGTTGTCCATCACGGAAAAAGCCACCGGTGGGTCCATCATCCGGCAAGGTGGCGGCCCAGACGATGCCTGAAGCGCCCTGCTCAATGGTCCGCTCGGCGTTAGGTCCTCCCATGTCCGTGCGCACCCAGCCTGGGCAGACTGAATTGACAAGGATATTAAAGCCCTGAGTTTCCGCCGCCAGAATGCGCGTCAAGGCGTTCAGAGCGGTTTTGGAAATCCGATAGGCCGGTGATCGCCCTTCCATGTCGCTGAGTTGACCCATGCCGCTGGAGACGTTGACGATCCGGCCATAGTGTTGCTGTTTCATCAGTGGCATTAATTCTTGAGCCAGCAACAAAGGACCATACACATTGGCTTTGAGCGTCGCCGTCAGCGTTTCCAGGCTGGCGTTAAAGACACTGGCGCTGCTGGTATCTTCGGAGCTGTGGATGTCAAGAAAAACGCCCGCATTATTCACCAGGATATCCACCCGGCCGCAACGGCTGTGAATAAACGCCCCCAGTTCGGCGACGCTGCTCTCGGAAGTCACATCCAGCGGTTGAAACACGACATCGAGTCCCTCGGCCAGCAGTTTCTCGATGGCGATTTCGCCCTTACCTGCGTTACGACTTGTAACGATCACTTGAATATCCCGCTTGGCCAACTGCCGCGCGGTTTCCAAGCCTAATCCACGATTGGCGCCGGTGACAACGGCGACCGGTTTCGTCTTCTTATCACTTAACATGGTTTTTCCCTCCAGTGACGCTAACGAAAAGTCAGCCCTGACAGGTTATCCCTATTTCGCCTGATTATTTTTATTGGCGCCCTTCCCCCGTGAAGGGGAAAGGGAAGACAGAAAATGAATCGTTATCTTGAATCAGGTATTGATCTTATGCAAGGCGCGGCCATGCACGGACAGCGCCGCTTCATGCATGGCCTCGTACAGGGTCGGGTGACCGTGGATGGTGCGCGCCAGATCTTCGCTACTCGCATGGAACTCCATCGCCAGCACGGCTTCCTGAACCAGCTCGGACGCAAACGGGCCAATGATATGGCAACCGAGCAGCGTATCGGTTTCCGCATGGGCCAGTAGTTTGATCATGCCGGTCGCGGCTTCCATGGCCTTGGCGCGACCGTTGGCGCTGAATGGGAAAGTCCCGATCTTGTAGGGAATGCCTTCAGTTTTCAGCGCCTGTTCGGTTTTGCCCACCCAGGCGATTTCCGGGTTGGTGTAAATAACCCAGGGGATGGCGTCATAGTTCAGATGTCCGTGCTGACCGGCGATATTCTCCGCAACCATGATCCCTTCCTCGGAACCCTTGTGGGCCAGCATGGGTCCCCGCACCACATCGCCGATCGCATAGACTCCTGGCAAATTGGTCTCGCACTTATCGTCAACGTAAATGCAACCCCGCTCATCCAGCAGCAGATCTGCTTCGGGCGCCGCCACATTGTCGATGTTCGGTCGGCGACCGACGGACACCAGCAATTTGTCGACGGTGACTTCCTGTTCGCTATCCTTGTCTTTGAACGACACCAGCACGCCATTTTCAGTCTTTTGCGTGGCAGTCACCCGGGTACCCAGGCGAATATCCAGCCCTTGCTTTTTGAACTGGCGCAGGGCTTCGCGGGCAATTTGCTGATCGGCCAGCGCCAGGAAATCCTCGACCGCCTCCAGCATGATGACTTTGGAACCCAGGCGATTCCAAACGCTGCCCAGCTCCAGACCGATCACGCCAGCGCCAATCACGCCCAGCGTTCCCGGCACCTCGCGAAAATCCAGCGCGCCGGTTGAATCAACGATGAATCCCTCGGCGTTATCAACCGGCGCAGCGCCAATTTCAATCGGCTTGGAACCTGTGGCGATGATGACATGATCCGCGCTGACGACTTCCGTTGAACCATCCTGGGCAGTAATTTCGACCTGGCGATTGGCTAACAGCTTGCCGTGGCCTTGTAACCACTCGACGCCGTTGGCTTTGAAAAGCGCTCCAATGCCGTTGGTCAATTGCAGCACAATGTCCTCTTTGCGAGCCATCATCTGGTTCAGATCAAGCTGGAGGCCTTCAACACGGATGCCATGGCTGGCAATGCCTTCTTTGATATGATGATATTGCTCGGACGACTCCAGCAGGGTTTTAGAGGGAATGCAACCCACGTTCAGGCAGGTGCCGCCCAAGGCGGGATCGCCCTTGAAATTGGTCCATTGCTCGACGCAAGCCGTTTCCAAACCTAGCTGTGCGCAACGAATCGCCGCCACATAACCGGCGGGGCCGCCGCCGATGACGACGACATCATAAGTTTTAGCCATGCTTATACCTTGAATGGATTTCAGATTTCAGGTTTCAGGCGCCGGGTTTCAGGTGGATGCCTGATGCCTGACGCCGGGCGCCTTATGCGCCCTCAGATATTTAGAATCAGTCGCGCCGGATCCTCGATGCATTCCTTGACCGTTACCAGGAAGGTTACCGCTTCGCGTCCGTCGATAATGCGATGATCGTAGGAGTGGGCCACATACATCATGGGCCGGATCACCACTTGGCCATTCTCAGCGATCGGTCGATCACGGGTCGCATGCATGCCAAGAATGCCGCTCTGCGGTGGATTGAGAATCGGCGTTGACATCAGCGAACCGAATACGCCGCCATTCGTAATCGTGAAAGTGCCGCCGGTCATTTCCTCGACCGTCAACGTTCCTTCCTTCGCCTTTTGGCCAAAATCGCTGATCGCTTTTTCAACTTCAGCCAGGCTCATTTGATCCGCGTCGCGCAGGATTGGCACGACCAGGCCCCGTGGCGAGGACACGGCAATGCCGATGTCATAGTAGCCGTGATAAACCACGTCATTGCCATCAATCGAACCATTGACCGCTGGATAACGCTTGAGCGCTTCGATCACCGCTTTGACAAAGAAGCCCATGAAGCCGAGCCGAACATTGTGAACCTTTTCAAACTGGTCCTTGTAGCGACTGCGTAGATCCATCACCGGCTTCATGTTGATTTCATTAAAGGTCGTCAACATGGCCGTGTTGTTCTTAGCCATCAGCAACCGTTCGGCGATGCGCGCGCGCAACCGGGTCATGGGCACCCGTTGTTCCAGCCGACCTTGCGCATCGGGCGGGAGCGGCGCGGCAGGCGTTGCAGCGGGCGTTGCAGCGGGCGCAGGAGCAGGCGCTGCCGTCGGGGCTGCCGCCGGCGTTGGACGCCCCTGCTTCTGCGTCTCGATGTAAGCCAGCACATCGGCTTTGGTGACGCGACCATTGCGGCCACTGCCAGGGATTTTGGCGATATCCAGGCCATGTTCGATGGCCAGGCGACGCACTGCGGGGCTGAGTCCTTCCATATCCGCCGCCTCGCCCGTCGCTGGCGCAGCCGGCGCGACCGGAACCGGCGCAGCCGCCGCTGCAGGCGCTTCAGCCGCAGGTTGCGCCGCGCCCTCCTCCAGAGTCGCAATGGTGTCGCCCGTTGTGACGATCTCGCCCTCCTGACGCAGGATTTGCCCCAGGACGCCATCGGCTGGGGCGGGGATATCCAAAACCACCTTGTCTGTTTCCAGATCAACGAGGTTTTCACCCCGCTGCACCGCTTCTCCCGGTTTTTTCTTCCAGTTGACCAAGGTGCCGTCAGAGACGGACTCGGGCAGGGTGGGGACTTTCACTTCGACGGTCATTGTATTTGTTTCCCTATGCTTTTAAGGGTTTTTTTAGTCTGGATCACCGTGATTACTGACCCAGGGCCTCGTTGACAAGTTTCTGTTGTTGCTCAACATGGACGCTGTAGTAACCTACGGCCGGCGCTGCAGAGGCTTCTCGACCCGCGTAGAACACCTTCTGATGCGGTTTCAGATCGCGCTCCAAGTGGTGCAGGCCTTGATACCAAGCACCCTGATTTTTAGGTTCCTCCTGACACCAGACGATCTCACTCAGGTTGGGATACTGTTCGAGAATCTGGTTGTACTGTGTCTGTGGGAAGGGGTAAAGCTGCTCGATCCGAATAATTGCGACGTGTTCCAGATTCCGTTCGCGGCGCGCTTCCAGCAGGTCGTAATAGACTTTGCCGCTGCATGCCACCACGCGCGTAATCTTTTCCGGATCAATCGGATCGATCTCGGGGAGGATCTCCTGGAAATGGCCTTCAGTCAGATCCTCCAGGGCGTTGACCGCCATCCGATGTCGCAACAGGCTCTTGGGACTCATCACAATCAGGGGCTTGCGGAACGGGCGCAGCATCTGCCGGCGCAACATGTGGAAACATTGGGCCGGGGTTGACGGTACGACCACCTGGATGTTGTTCTCGGCGCATAATTGCAGATAACGCTCCAGCCGGGCCGAAGAATGCTCAGGACCCTGCCCCTCGAAACCATGCGGCAGCAGCATCACCAAGCCGCATAACCGACCCCACTTGGTCTGACCGGAGGAGATGAACTGGTCAATGACCACTTGGGCGCCGTTGGCGAAGTCGCCAAATTGACCTTCCCAGATGACCAGGCCATCGGGTTCAGCCGTGCTGTAGCCATATTCAAAGCCGAGCACGGCTTCCTCAGACAGAATGGAATCGATGACGAGGAAGGTGGGTTGACCGGGATACAGATTCATCAACGGCGTGTGGCTGCTGCCATCCTTTTGATTGTGCAACACCGAGTGCCGATGGAAGAAGGTGCCGCGTCCGCAGTCCTGACCGGAGATGCGCACCTGATAGCCTTCATTGAGCAGGGTCGCGTAAGCCAGGTTTTCGGCGAACCCCCAGTCCAGCGCCAACGCGCCCGCCGCCATCTTGCGGCGGTCGTCCATGATCTTGGCGACCCGTGGATGCATCTCCAGACCTTCCGGCACTCTCAACAACCGGTCAGACAGTTCACGCACGGTCTCTGCCGATACTGCAGTGTGGACCGGAGCGTCCCAGTCTTCATGCTTGTAAGCCGCCCAGTCGATGGAATAGGGGGTTTTAATAGACGGCAGCGTTGGGCGGGATACTTGTTGACCCGCGTCGAGATCGGCGCGGTATTTCACCTGCATCCCCTGAAAATCGGCTTCGGTGATTAGCCCTTCCGCGATCAGTTTCTCGGCGTACAAGTTGGCGGTGGTCTTCCGCGCCCGGATTTTCTTGTACATCATGGGTTGCGTAGCGGCCGGCTCATCGGCCTCGTTGTGACCGAGGCGACGATAGCAGATCATGTCGATCACCACATCCTTGTTGAAGGTCATGCGGTATTCAAGCGCCAACCGGGTGACGAACAACACCGCTTCCGGATCATCGCCATTCACATGGAAGATCGGCGCCGCGACCATCTTCGCGACATCCGAGGGATAGGGCGAAGACCGTGCGAATTTCGGGCTCGTCGTAAAGCCGATCTGGTTATTCACGATGAAGTGGATGCAC
>JAGRHK010000104.1 GCA_020444985.1 Candidatus Competibacteraceae bacterium | reverse complement strand
ACCTCCAGAGTGGGGTAGTGGTGACCGAAACCGGCAATGGCAATGGCGTGGTCGTTTTCGGCGACGACCAGGTTACGGTAAATGGCGAAGTTGATGGCGGCTTCGTTGTAAATGTTGGGGTTGGCCCGGATCCGTTGCAGAGCGATCTCATTTTGAATTCCGCGCTCGTCAATGGCCACGAGCTGTTTGTGCAGGTGGTCGAAAGACGCAGCGTCCCGATTCAGCCAATTCTGGAAAACCGCCACATAGCGAACATAGCGATTATTGATGTAGAGCTCGCGTGTGGCGTCGATGGTGAAGCGCAAGTACTGATAGTGTTCTTCCGGGGTCAGGGTGCCGGAGGAGGCCAATTGGTGGGCATGGGTGGCGCCGTCGACGAAATGACGCCGAGCGATGACCACTTCATGACTACCTCCAAAAAACGTATGGGCGAGCTGCAACCGTTCGTCCACAGACAGCCGCTCGCGGGTGACCTCATCCACGCCGGTGGCCCGCAGCCGGTGTTCCACCATTTGCAGGACATGGCGCCGCCCCGCTTCTGAGGCTAAATAGTTGCACTGATGGGCGGCAAGAGCATCGGGAAGCTGGTAGCCAAAGTTCTTCTGCCAGTAATCGAAGGAGATAATTTCGAACAGGTCGGGGACCCGGCGGAACTCGGCGATCGTGTTGAAAAGCTCTTCAGCGTGGAGATGGCGCAGCGTCGTGAATTGGTCGTCCACCTTCACCAGCCGCGCTTTCTCAGGCGGGGTCTCCAGATAGCGCCGAGTGCAGAACGCACAGTGCGTGTCGTGTTGCGTGGGATCAAGCGGAGTAGGGGCAGGGGCGTTGATTCCCAGTGGCCGGTTGCCACGGCCTGGCACGGTCCAGACTTCCATGCCGGTGAACGGATTGACCTGCTTGATGGTTCCATCGGCCATCCGCATCAAATAGTTGGATTCCGGAATGATCTGTGAAGACATGTCGACGTTCACCTCATCGTGGCTGATGCCTCGAACCGGCGGGCCGATACGAGGAGCGCCCGTCTCAGCTCGATGGCTCAGGCGTCAAAATTCGTATATTATTTGTACATCTGTTCACATGTGGAAAATACACGCGAGTATGTACCGTGAATTGTTCTGTGACCCGAGCGAGAATTTGAATTCTATAGCGTCCGTAAGTTCCGGGCTTGCCGACCAGACGAATTGAACTTCTGTGACGCCCGCGCGTCATCGTCGACCGGATCGATTTGCAAACGGTGAGACGGGGCCGTGTCGTTCCCCCTCGGAAATCAGACCATGTTGGTTCAACATACCCAGTATGACCCTATCATTATTGATCAGAAAACAGATATTTATGATAATTATCAAATAATTAAAAATTGGCATGGCGTTCGCTCTCCCAGAGTATGCCGGAAGATTTCTTCCGCTTCGTTCTAAATAGCCACTTTGAGGAGTCATGCCATGTCTATTTTTCCCCGTCCCGTTCGTTCGTTCTCGACACTAGCCTGCGCAGTCGCGTTCAGTACCAGCCTGATGAGTGTGCCCGCTCAGGCTGATAACAAAGATCCGTTCAATATGGACGGTCAGGAATCCCCCGAGCTATTGGTGTATTTGGCGGAAAAGACCGATGCTGAGCAATGGGCCGCCAACTATGGCCTGAAGATGCGGCGTCAGTTGGTCGGCAAAGCCGATGCTTATGTCTTCGTCACTCCTTCGGTCGAAGAGGCACGTAAGTTGTTGTCGATCATCCGCCAGGATCGCGCCGTGACCCAGGCCTTCAACAACCGCTATGTGGTAGCTCTGACGCAAGAACCCGAATCGTGCGGTAATCCTTGGGAAGAATCGCACTGTTGGGATCATCCTTATGATCCGCCGGAATTGCCATTGCCCTACGACCCCTATTTCGATGCCAATCTGAAGCTTCATGCTGGTCAATGGCACCTCTACAACGAGATGGGCTGGACACAGATCAATGCCCTTGGGGCGTGGCAACAGGGCGCGACCGGTACCGGCGTTGTCATCGGAGTCGTCGATAGCGGGGTCGATATGGCGCATCCTGATTTATTGGTGAATACGGCGCTCAGTTACGATTTCACCCATGACGATAACGATCCCTCGCCGAACACCGAAATGGCTCGCCAGGTTTACTCCCACGGCACCGAGGTGGCGGGTTTGGCAGCAGCCCGTGGTGGCAATGGAATCGGGGTGATCGGCGTGGCGCCCTTTGCCGGCGTGGCCGGACTACGGGTTCCACTCCATGGCAGCTATGGTCCCGGCGAGTTGGCAACCCTCGATACCTTCGTCGATGCCATCTATTTTGGCGAGCAGGAAATCCCGATCAAAAATCATAGTTATGGCCCAGCCGCTCCTTACCAGCCTCGTGATGCACGAGTGAGCGCATTGCAGGAGACGGCTGCGCAAGGCGTAATTCATGTGGTCGCCGCTGGAAATGGCCAAAAGATCAACACCGAAGTGGGTGAGATTCGCGTGCGGCGTGACGCCAGCGCCCGGCCTTACTCCATTCCCGAAGCCATCACTGTGGCCGCCGTCGGTCCCGAAGGTTATCACGCCGACTACAGCAACTATGGCGCAAGTGTGGTGGTCACGGCGCCGTCCAAAGCTTGTGCGGGTTGCAAACCCGGCTTGTTGACCACTGATGTCAGCGGTGCGGACGGTGTCAATAATCCATTCTTCGACCTCTTCCCTGATCCCGACTACGTCGATACTTTCGGGGGAACCTCTGGATCTGCGCCGATTGTGGCCGGTGTGCTGGCCTTGGCCAAGCAGATACGGCCCGAACTAAATAGCCGTTGGGCCAAGCATCTGCTGGCCAACAGCAGCCAGATGGTTGATCCTGAAGATCATTCTTCGGAAAGCGACGGTGGTTGGCAAGAAAATGCTGCGGGGTGCCGTTTCAATCAGAATTACGGTTTCGGCTTGGTCAATGCGGATCGATTGGTCGCTTTGGCGGGTTTAAAGGATCTGGAGTTGACGCCCTTGCTCACCTGGGATCAGGCATTGCGGATCAAACCGACGGTCATCCCGGATGCTGATAGAACCGGAGTGCGCTTTGCATTCAACTTCGATAGTCACAAAGATCCGGCAGATGCCTTGGAAGAGGTTGGCGTCAGCCTGCGTATCGAGCACGCCCGACGCGGCGAGGTGGAAATCTGGCTGATCTCGCCCAATGGCAGCAAGCGCCGCATGATGCATCGCTACGACAGTGACCACGATCCTTTCACCACAGGTATTGGCATTGCCGACGATGAGGGTCAGATCCAACCCTGGACCTTCTGGTCACATGCTTTCTGGGGCGAGGATCCGCATGGCCAATGGACCGTGGTTGTTCAAGATACGGAGCATGGCGCCCTCGGTACGGTCGATGTGGTCCAGCTTCATCTGCGCATGGGACGCTTGAAGATGAGGAATTTCCAGTTCGGTTCCTGCGAGTTTGGCCCACAGCTTCTGCCTTGATCTTGGTCACAGAACGCGGGGTTGAAGTGGATCATTCCAGCGCTTATCGCTGGGTTAAGAAGCTCACCCCGCAATTGAAAGCGGCCTTCCGCAAAAGCCATAAGCGATTTGTGGGTCGCAGCAGACGAAAGCTTGTTGAACTCAACACATGATGCGACCTGTGATTATCTTAGGTAACCGCAGGAATTCGCGAAAAAATACAATAAATCTGAGCATAATCAAATATTGGCATTTTTTTTGTATTCCTTGCCCTGACTGGATCTCAACAGGAATCGCTAAAATGCCGACTGATCTTACTGCAATCATTGCTCATCTTGATGTTGCTCTATCGGCAACCCGCGCCGCACTGGATACGCTATCCGGCGATGAAAACGCCCATGACGACAACTACGCCTTGGCAGCGGTGGTGATCCGACTTCAAGAGTGTATCAGTACGTTATCCGTCGAAGAAATGCGTGCGCAACAGTCGCAAGGAGCGCTCAGAACGATAGCGCTTGAACGCCGCCGGCGCTTTATTCTCTGGCTGGAAAGCGGCGCAAAAGAGATTCTGGGACTGAACGATGCGCAGCTCATGCGGATTTTCAACACCGAGAAAGGACCCTCGTTCAATAAGTTGAACTGGCTTGAGTCGTGTGGTCATCATAGCCGCTATGCTTTGCCCGATGGCTTAAGCTCGCTTTGGATTTGCGATGAATGCCACCAATTGCATGATCCTGAGGATGACGATTGCCCTCAGTGTTGCTCATCCAAAGCGCCACAACCTGCAAGCGGTGCTGAAGAGATGCGCCTGGTGAGCTAGGGATGTGTTGCTGTGGAACTTCCCCCCTTTGAAAAAAAGAGGGGAACGCATCATGCAAAACTTAATTGAGAAGCAGTCGCAGAATTCACGACAGGATTGCCATAAGCGGCCAGGAAAACAGCGACAGCCTGCTGCACCGAGGTTTGGATTTCTTCCTCGGTGACTGCATCTTGCACACACAGGAGGCAGCATCTGAGCAATTTTGCATCCAGCAAACCGTACAGATGCCAAGCCGCCATGGAAGCATCGGCTTTGCGAAGTTTCCCTTTCATCATCGCAGCATGCAGAAAGTCGGAAAGCAGTTTATGGCTCCGTTGCGTCCCTCGTTCATAAGCGATCCGCCCAAGATCGGAGCGCTTGGCTTCGGCGAAGATCAAACGGCGCACCTTAATCGCGCAGGGCGAGTAAAGACTCCTGAGCAGTCCCTCGCCAAAGGTCGCTAATGCGGCGGAAAGGTTGGTGTTGCTGAGATCAAGGGATGCGTGCGTCGCAGTAAATTCCATTTCAATCGCGCTGAAGACGACCTCGAAAAATAGCTCTTCTTTAGACGCAAAGTAGTGGTAGAGCGTGGCTTTCGAGCCGCCGACGCGCGTGCGAATTTCATCCATTGAGGCCCTCTCGAAGCCTGATTCCTGGAAAGTTTGCGCTGCAACATCAAGAATTTTCTGTCTTTTTATCTCGCATTTTGTTCTCATGACCGGATTATTTCCCATGATGGATGTACTGTTTAGTACAGTTTAGCTTGACAAGGCCAATTTGTAAAAATAAACTGTACCGGACAGTTCAACATAAGGGGATTCTCATGAGTTTGCACGAATTTGTAATGACTGCGCCAGTTGCCGATCAAGCCGATGCCAAGGCAGAACACCGTTCCTTCTCACGCAACCTGGCGGGCGACATCGCCAAGGCCGCAGTCGTGTACCTGGCCACCTCTGGGGCCTTGCTGGCGGTCGTGCTGCCTCATTACGTCTGATCTTTTGAGGGATGAGGTTCAAGGCGCCACGCAGCGTCCCAGCGTTTCCCAAACAGCGCCGCGCCGTCCGAGATTTTTTTTACATGGGATACAAACTGCAAGCGAGGTGATGTTTCATGAACGCGCAAAAGAATATCGCGCTGGTCGCCCATGACCACCGCAAGAAAGATATGATCGAATGGGTGGAATGGAACGTGAACAATCTGCTCCAACACCGCCTGACCTGTACGGGAACGACCGGGAGACTGGTTGAAAAAGCCATTCAGACGAAACTGGCGGGCTTGGCCATGCCCGACGACTTTAGCATTGTGAAACTCCATTCCGGCCCTTTGGGCGGCGATCAGCAGTTGGGCGCATTGATTACCGAAGGGAAAATCGATTTGATTATTTTCTTCTGGGACCCGATGCAACCTCAACCGCACGATGTGGATGTCAAGGCCCTGCTCAGAATCGCGGTCTTATACAACGTTCCGATTGCCTGCAACCGCTCGACGGCGGATTTCATCATTTCATCGCCGTTGATGACGTATGAATATGCGCCGATCGTGCCGAGTCACGAGGCCTATCTCCAGAGAGAGCTCGTCGCGGACTCCCGGGAGGGAAGGCGCGTGGATGCCATCCGCCCGGACGGCCGCGCAGACGAGGCCCCGGTCGGTGCATCCCTCATCGGCCCGCGCTGGGATCAGCGCCGGGAGAGGGAAAACATTACCCTGAACTGAACGCGCCGGTCTGGGGGCGGGCGTGGGCCTGGAGGGCGGTCAGGTGTGCCTCCCGTATCCCGGAATTTTTATACGGTAAGAAGCCCCTTTTTGGTCCATTGGGAGCGAAGCCTCAGCTACCGAGGATCGTTGGATTTTTCGCCAACTCTAAATGAACCCCGCATAGACCTACGGATGGTAAGAATTAGTCAAAGCTAGTACGTCCTCAAATTGCAGCTTCGCTCCCAATGGGCCTCGTTCTGGGCCTTTTAGCCACAAATTGACTCGTCGCGGTTTTAGTCAGAAATACCCTAAAGGCGTCCATCCGCGTCTTGGCGACATCCGTCTCCAATACATAACATCCGTCCAACAATGTGGC
>JAGRHK010000103.1 GCA_020444985.1 Candidatus Competibacteraceae bacterium | reverse complement strand
CTGACCGTGTTGCGCGGGGCGCGGCAGCCGTTGCTGATGGAGCTGCCCAGCTATAAATGGCCGAACCCGACGAATGTATTGCTGGGTTTGTTGGAGCGCGCCCGGATTTTTCTGCGGCGCATCGGCACGATCATTCTGTGGGTCATGATTGTCCTCTGGTGTCTAGCGACCTTTCCCAGCGCGCCGGCAGGAGCGACCGAACCGGCGATTTATTACAGCTTTGCCGGCATGATTGGACACGCCTTGGCGCCGTTGCTGGCGCCGATTGGCTTCAACTGGCAAATCGCGATTGCGCTGGTGCCGGGTCTGGCGGCGCGTGAAGTGGCGGTAGCAGCGTTAGGCATGGTGTATGCGCTGAGCGGCGACGACGAGGCGGTGACCGAGGCGTTAAGCGTGGCGCTGGCTCAGGACTGGACGCTGGCAACGGCGCTGG
Source organism: Candidatus Competibacteraceae bacterium (assembly GCA_020444985.1). Taxonomy (GTDB): domain Bacteria; phylum Pseudomonadota; class Gammaproteobacteria; order Competibacterales; family Competibacteraceae; genus UBA2383. Next base: position 5,871 of record JAGRHK010000103.1, on the reverse strand, counting down.
CCTTATTGGCCTGGTATGTATTCGCCCCACAATGCCTGGCGACGTTGGCCGCGACCCGGCGGGAGACGAATTCCTGGCGTTGGCCGGTGTTCATGTTCGTCTATTTGATCGTGCTGGCCTATATCGCTGCGTTCATCACATACCGGGTTGCCTTGGCGCTGGGGGGCGGCTGATCATGCTCTGGCAGGATGGGTTGGCGCTGTTGATGGTGGTGGGCGCGGTTTTCGGGTTATTACGGGCTTATGCGCCCGCTGGATGGTTTCGATGCGGCGCTGGCCGAAGCAAGGATCGTTCCGGCCAGTACGCTGAATCGACCCGTGAGTGTGGCGGTTGCGCCTTGGGGGCATCCTGCGCCAAGGCGCAGGGCAAGTTGCAAGTCAGACATCATCCATCTGACTTTTCCTGACGCACATTCATTTCGTCCCATCTTTTGTCACCATCACGAATCGGCAGCTTCCCTCGAAAAGACGGGTCCATGATCCGCTGATCAGGCGGTCATCTTCTGCTGTAGTCCAGTGATCCGCGCTTTTTATTCGACGGCGAGTATTGCCGGATCGTGTATTACCAGACAGAGGCGGGCCAAGCGTCAGCCATGACCACGCCCCGCATCCGGTAAGTTTTGACGCAGGTAAGATTATTCAAGCGGGTTGCTGCTCGATGTCGCTGTTGTCAACGAGTTCCTGGTAAGCGTGCCACGTCGCGTGGCCGATCAGCGGGAGGGCAATCACCAGGCCGATGTAGAAGGAAATCAGACCAATTCCCGTAAAGACCACGATCAGCGTTGCCCACAACGCCATCGGCTTCGGATTGGCGCGGACGGCGGTCAGGCTGGTCAGCACCGCAGTAATAAAGTCGACCTTGCGATCCAGCATCATTGGGATGGCGACTACGCTGATGGCGAAGACCACAGTGGCGATGACGGCGCCAACGCCAATGAAGACCAGTAGAAAGGTCAGACCGCTCCCTGAGAAAAATATTTGGGAGGCAGCGCTACTCAGGGTCATGTGCTGGCCGGTGACGATCAGCCCAAACAACAGCGCAGACAGACGCGCCCAGATAATCATCAGCAGACCGATCATGATGCCGAACAGCAAAATCGGTACCGTATTATGCTGCCAAGCGGTGAGCGCATGTCGCAAGGTCGCCGGTTCGCCCATCTGCAACCGCCGGCTGATGTCGTACAAGCCCATTGCCAGGAATGGACCCGCCAGTAAAAAACCAGTGGTCAGGGCTAATGCGTATTGGAATTGCGCCTCGACCAAATAGACCAGAATATAGCCCATGATCATGAAAATCAGTCCATAGGGAATGCTCACCATCGGCGCCCGCCACAGATCGTTCCAGCCAGCGCCCAGCCATTCCCAGGGCCTTTCAGTGGCGATGATCCGAACTTTCGGCGTTATCAACGAACTTTCCACAACCCGGATCGTATCTGTCATCGCGGACTCCTTCAGTGTGCAAGCTTTGCTTGGAGCAATGAAAGTAGGATCGAAATCTTAATCACTGTTTCCATCGCGTTGGGAACGCAAGCGCCGATAGAGATCATAGGTCTGCTGGGCAATGCTACGCCAACTGTAATGCCGTTCGACCCGTTCGCGGCCCGCTTCGGCCATTTGCCGACACAATTCCGGATCATTGGCAATCCGATTGATTGCATCAGCCAGCCCCTGCTCGAAACGAGCGGGTGAAATCGGATCGTGCGGCGGCTCCGAGGACAGGTGCGGGTCGACCAGCAAGCCGGTTTCACCTTCCACGACGACTTCGCAAATGCCGCCTACGGCGCTGCCGACGACTGGAGTGCCACAGGCCATTGCTTCCAGGTTGATGATGCCAAAAGGTTCATAGATGGATGGACAGCAGAAAATGGTGGCGTGCGAGTAAAGCGCAATCGTTTCCTGACGAGGCAACATCTTGGAGATCCAGACAATGCCGGAACGGTGGCTTTGCAGTTCGTGGACAATTTCCTCAATTTCACGTTGCATGGCCAGGGTATCGGCATCGCCGGCGCAAAGCACGATTTGCAACTTGGGATCAATGTGCGGGATGGCCTGCAACAGATAGTACAATCCTTTCTGCCGGGTGATGCGTCCAACGAACAATACAAAAGGACGGTCAGGATCGATACCGTGTTTGCTCAACACTTCCGGCGCATGAATCGGCTGGTATTCTTCGGTATCAATGCCATTGGGAATCACGACAACCCGGGTTGGATCGACATTGAACAATCGCAGGACATCTTCGCGGGTGCTACGCGAGACGGCGATGATGGCGTCGGCGGCTTCCAGAGCGCTTTTCTCGATCCAGCGCGATAGATCATAGCCATGCCCGAGTTGGTCACGCTTCCAGGGGCGCAAGGGCTCCAGCGAATGAACAGTGATCACCATCGGGATGTTGTAGAGAATCTTGGCGAGAATGCCGCTAAAGTGCGCATACCAGGTATGGCAGTGAATAATCTCGGCATTGCCGCCATCCAGATCATCGCCGATGCCCTGGCCAACGAAAGCCAGGCAGGTGCTCAGCGCCTTGAGCGGGGAGACAAAGGATTGCGGGCAGCCGGCAAAATGGGTGGTGTCCATTTTGATGCCGCGCACATGCAACTGGCCTTCATCGAGCCTCTGCTCGTGAAAACTGCGCACCTCGACCGGGGTGAGCTTCGCCAGTTCGCGGGACAGGTATTCGACATGAACGCCAGCGCCGCCATAGACATAGGGCGGATATTCATTCGTGGTCAGCAGGACGCGCATTGTTGTTATGCTCCCTTGGCCAAGGTGGATGGCAATGTAGGTTGTTTTAAACCCGCCTCGATGGCGGTTGAACAATAGCGGGCATTATGCCAAGCACCGCATGGTTTTTGGAAGGGTCGTCAGAACTCAGCCGCCAAGGCGCCAACTTGATCCAGCATTGTCTGCCGCGCGGCATGGGCGATGGAGGGCACCTCATAGAAGGCCTGGTAGACGACATTGCGCACTCCACAAGCACCGAGTACGCCCTCAGCGATGGGGCGGACCAGCAGTTCATGCCAGTGTTCCCGCTGGTAAGTGGCTTCATCCCCGCCCAGGGTGTTGAGAATCAGCGCTCGTTCATGCGTCAGCAAGCCGTGCATACCGTGGGCATCAATGTCAAAGGCAAATTTACGGGTAAAAACCCGGTCAATCCAGCCTTTCAAAATCGCCGGAGGACCGAACCACCAGATCGGATAGATCAATACCAATCCCTGCGCCCAGCGAACCGCTGCCTGCTCGCGCTGCACATCGTCCGCCAGATTGCCGCGCCAGTTGCGCAATAAATCTTCGCCATCCAGGACACAGCAAAATTGCATTTGATAGAGATCATGGATTTGGGTGGCATGGCCTTGTTCGCGCAAAGTCGCGTCGACCCTGTCCAAAATAGCCTGGTTGAAGCTGCGCGGGTTCGGATGCGCATGGATAATCAGGATATTCATGCCATTCAGGCGACCCGTGCGGAAAACGCATGCTTGTCCAAATTCAGGACCAGGACATCGCCGGAGGCAAGCGGTCCCACTCCCGCCGGGGTTCCGGTCAGCACGACATCGCCGGGTTGCAAGGTAAAATGCGTGGAAATGTAGGCGATGAGTTCAAAAATACCGACCATCATCTGTTGCGTGTTCCCTTGCTGGCGTATTTCGCCATTGACGCGCAGACGCAAGTCAGCCGCTTGGGGGTGAGGAAGCGCGTCCGGTTGCAAAAACGGGGATAATGGGCAGGAACCGTCAAAAGCCTTGGCGGTTTCCCAGGGATGACCTTTTTTCTTCAGTTCGTTCTGCAGATCGCGCAAAGTCAAATCCAGGGCGACGCCATAACCCGCAATGGCCTGACGTGCGGTTTCGATATCCGCGTTTTGCAACCGTTGTCCGACCAGCACCGCCAATTCAACCTCGTGATGGCATGCACCGCGTCCCAGGGGTAAGTGGATGGGCTGGTCCAGAGGGACCACAGCGGTAGCGGGCTTGATGAACAGGATAGGCGTTTCAGGAATCGAGTTATTCAGTTCGCGAATATGGTCGAGATAGTTTCGGCCAATGCATACGACTTTGCCGACGGGCAGATGGAGCGGACTACCATCCAGATAATGATGTTGGTCAATCATGATGTATTTCCTGCTATTAATTCTATATGCTGCTTTTTTATGGGGCGTTGGTTGAGCGGCCCGAATGCGGATGGCGCCTGATGCCCGATGCCTGGCGCGATCCCTACTCGGCCATATCCGGTTCGCCACAATTGCGCAAAATCACCGCGCGCACCGCATCGCGTAGCCGCACCGCCGCTGACCAGTCATCGCCGGTTGGTTGAATTGGCGGTTCAATAATGACCTCCAAATGCCCCCGACGGGGAAACCAGGACCCGGCGCGCAACATATCGCGCGTTCCGCGAATCGTCACCGGCGCCACGGGAACGCCCGCCTGCGCCGCCGCCATGAAAGCGCCCATGCGGAACGATAACAGACCCGGCATCCGTTTAAACGTCCCTTCTGGGAAAAAGCCCAGGGATTGGCCGGCATGAGCCGCTTCCGCCACCTTGCGCGCCTCATCCACGCTACGTTGCAGGTCAAATCGCTCCACGAACAAGGTCCCCACCCGTTGCAGGGGACGCGCCAGCCAGGGATTATTCAACAGCTCCCGCTTGGCGACGTAATGAAAGTGCCGGGGAATCGCTGCGATCAGCACGTAGGCATCCAGAAAACTGGAATGATTCGCCACGAGGATGCAAGCGCCCGTTGGCAGATGCTGGAGTCCGCGCACGGTCAGCGGCGTTCCCGTGACCCACGCCAATATGCGGGACGCCGTCCGGGCCAGCGCCCAGCGCCATGCCAGCTTGGGCAGGATCATGATGCCCAGCCAGGTAAAAGGAGCCAGCACCCCATACATCATCCAGGCATATCCGGCAAACAGCTGTTCGCTCATGCCGCGCCCCAACCGTCGTACCTGCGCCCAGGCGCTGACCAGGGTCATCCGCGTCAGTTGCAGCCAAAGCGCGCGACCGCCCTGCCCTAATGCATGTTGTTCATACAATTCCCGAATGGCCGCCCGGCGGATCTTGCCGCTGGACGTCTTTAATACCGTGCGCGGTGGAGTCAATTGCACATCGTCCGGCGGCGTCCCTAACAAATCCACACTGACACTTTGAATTTGCTGACGAAGATGCTCCTGAGCTTCCGACTGAGTCACCCGGGTTTCGGCCACCACCACCAGACGTTCGCTGCCGGTCGCTGGATCGCTGCTGGCAAAGACCGCTACACAACCCTTGCGGATATCAGGAATTTCGCCCACCGCCTGTTCCAGTTCGTAGGGATAAATATTTCGCCCGCAGCGAATGATCAAATCCTTGACCCGTCCGGTCAGGTAGATATCGCCATCGGCCAGATAGCCGCGATCTCCGGAATCCAGCCAACCATCGCCATGCGGGAATAATCGCTGGGTGGCCTCGGGGTTGCGGTAATAACCGACGGTCGCCGAAGGACCTTTGAATTCCAGACGACCCTCCCGCCGTTCCGGCAACTCCCGGCCATGCTCATCGACAATGCGGATCTGATGATCGGGAATGGGTTGGCCACAGGCAGGAAAGAACAGGGCGTTATCATCGCTGAGTGGGGCAGGCTCCGCCCGGCCACTGGCCATAAAGACGCCGCGTTGCACTCGATCGATGACGGGACGGCGATTCGGCGGTTGCAACGCCAGTCCAACCGAGCACTCGGCCAGTCCATAGACCGGCGCCATGGCGTCCCGCCGGAAACCGTAGCGTTCAAAGCGGGCCATGAAGCGTTCCAGAGTCGCTGGACTGACCGGTTCCGCGCCATTCAGCGCCATGCGCCAGGAGCTGAGATCCAAACCCTCGATGTCATGATCCTGGATGG
>JAGRHK010000102.1 GCA_020444985.1 Candidatus Competibacteraceae bacterium | reverse complement strand
GACGCTGACCTTCTTTCAATTGCTCTGGATTAAGATGGCGAATAAGCTGATCCCGATTGGAGCGCGCCTTGGTGTTACCGCGCGCCGCAGCAACTTCATACCAAGCGTAGGCAATGGCCGGTTCCTTGGGCACCCCTTGTCCAGTCGCATACAATACCCCGAGATTGTTCTGAGCCGCTATATGCGCCTGCTCGGCCGCCCGCTGGTACAAACGGGCAGCTTCGGCGTAATCCTGTTTAACGCCAAAGCCATTTTCATAGAGTATGCCCAAATTGAACTGGGCTTCCTTTAAATCCTGAAGCGCCGCTTTTCGATACCAGCGGACGGCTTCCGCATAATCCTGGGCAAGACCCAAGCCATTGGCGTATAAGACTGCTAAATTATACTCCGCATGCACATGCCCCTGTTCAGCCGCACGTCGGTACCAATAGGCGGCTTGCCCCTGATCCTGCTGGACCCCCAGACCCTTATCGTACAGGACTCCCAGATTAAACTGCGCCTCAGCCTGGCCGCTTTCAGCCAGAGGGCGCCATTCCGATAAAGCAACCGGATAATCATCCTGAGCGTAGGCCGCCATGCCTCCCAGATAATCGGTCTGCCCCAACACTGGTAATGTTATTAACAACAAGAAAACCAGTATCATGTGTAATAGCATCATCATAGATGACTCATTATTTGGAGTTGTCGTAATATTACCTATCGCACCTATTCTTGCGCCCTTTCCATATCGCAAGACCTTGGCGCATGGAAACAAGAATCTATTGCTGCCTCATGATCTTTAGTAAGCATCATTTAGCTTAAATGTAAAATATTCACCTGAATTGTTCACACCCGCTTGCACAATTATAACAGAACAATGATTTCTGAATATCCAACTCATGTTTATTAAAAAAACGCCGCCTAAATGGCGGCGTTTCGCAGTCAATTGCGGGTTAAAGCATACCCATATCCATTATTTAAATATAATATTCAATAGGTTGTATCTCGCGAGGCGATTAGCCTGATGATAGTAATCAACGCCCCATTCTTTCAACGCACGGTTATCATCCAACACGCGATGACCGACGAAACTCCACACCGCAAGTTGGCTATCCGCAAACTCGCTCAAGCTGCGCATGTCATGGATTTTCAAAGCCACCTTGACTTGGGCCACTCCCAAATCCATGTATGCCTTGAAGCTGTCCATGCTCAGCGTGACCCATTTTTCCATCTGCGAACTGATCAGCCAGTTAAGGTTTGCGATTGGCTCAACAAATAATTTTAAGGGTTCACCTGACCCAACAGGTATTTTGTTCATCATGTTATCTCCTCTGGCACGACATGCAAGTTTATTTATAGCAGAAAGCATGTTGCGTCGCAACATCGATATGGATTGCTGGACCGCTCCGGTTGAAAATCTGAAACCTTTATACTGAGTCGATATAATGATTAATTAAACTGAGTCGATATAATGATGAATTAAGTGGCTCATTAAGAGTTGAGAATGACTTCAAGTCTGTCGCCAGGATCTCTCATGGAACCGAAACCCGCCCTTCCTCACGCGCTAACCGGCAAATTGCAACGTATCGGTGATCTCGCCGAAAAGCTTGTCTACATCAAATGGAGCCAGGAATTCTTTATATTGCTGTTGCGGGCGGCTCAGGATGTCCTGGCTCTGACCCGCCCCTTGGCGGAACAGCACCGCATCACCATATTGGCTGAACGCCTCGAACAACAGATCAGCGCTTGCCTGGAGAAAGGCGAACTGCCGAAAGGCACGGAGCGCGAACGACTCATGGCGATACTGGATGCACTTTGCCGCGCGGCCTCCACCGACAGCGCCCGCGCCGGCGCAACGGGAACACATCGCCTGATTGAGACCATCACCACACCGCTATTCCTTAACAGAGATGAAAGCGGACAGCCCTCTTCTTCAACGGATGAATCTGCATCGACACTCCCGTTGCTCTGGCTAATCACGCTGGAGTCGACACAGGATCTAGGACACAAAATTGAACAACGCGGGAGATTTCAAATCCAGTGCTTCGCAAATCTGAGTGCAATTCGCACACTGCTGGAACAGTCAGAAAAACCTGCGGCCCTGATTGTCGATCTGGATTATGCCACCGATCAACAGGCGGCCTTCCAAGAAATCATGGCGCTGCAACCGCTGCTTACACCGGATGTTCCACTGTTCTTCCTCGCTGACCGCAGCGACATCACGGCGCGGATCGATGCAATCAAGGCAGGAGGAGCAGGTTACTTTACCAAGCCGGTGGATATTCCCATGTTATTGGAAGCGTTGGATGGGCGCGTCTTACAGCCACTCAGCCAACGCGTTCTGATTGTTGATGAGCAAATGACCGTTGCCCGTGATATCGCCCGTTGGCTGGAAAGTCGCGGCATGGCGACCCAGGTGCTGGCTCAACCTCTGCAAATTCTACCCGCGCTACGTCATTTCCAGCCCAGCCTGCTGATCCTGAGTGTCGATTTGAAGGAACTGGATGGATTGAGTCTGGCTCAGGCGATTCGGCAACACGAGTTATTTCGCGAATTGCCCCTGATACTGATGTCAGCGCAGCCGGAAACGGCTCAGCGGCTGTCCGCTACGAGCTTGAGCGGGGAGGCGCTGCTTAGCAGGCCTCCCAATCCGGAACTGCTCGCCACAGCGGTCGCTAAACGGCCACGACAAGGACGTGGGCTTTACTATAAATTCAGCCAGCTTAGCCATCGGGATACGGTGAGCGGCCTATACAATCGCCCCTATTTTCTGGCCTATCTGGAGCGTGTGCTTGTCGCAACGCACGCCAATGCCCAGTCAGCAGCCATCATGCTGATCACCCTGGATAATCTGCGCACGCTGGAAAGCCATGATGTTGCTGCGGCCGACGAAGTCGTTGAACAAGCCGCCAAACGCTTGCAAACTGCTTTGGGAGCCGATGCGATCACGGCCCGGTTCAGCGACGCCGTCTTTACAGCGTTGCTCGGGTTTGCCAGCCAGGAAACGCTGCCCGCGACTGCGCAAGCGGTGCAAGCTGCGCTGGAAACGGCCCCCTACCCGTTAGGCCATGGGGAGTTCGAGTTGCGCGCCAGTATCGGCATCAGTGTCGCTAGCCCCAGCTTGCACGAGGCAGCGTTGCTCATCCAGCAGGCAGACCTGGCCTGCGGCATGGCCCGTGAGGGCAAGGATACCCGCATTTATGTCCATCATGGCCGTAGCGTCGAACAGGACATCACCACCCCTCAACAACGCCGATTGTTGAAGGAAATTCGCGAATCGGTGCAACAACAGCGCATGACCCTGCTGTTCCAGCCCATTGTCAGCCTGCGCGGCGATACGACCGAACGCTATGAAGTATTGTTGCGAATGCGTAATCACGAGGGCTGGGAAATTCTTCCCGAGACGGTGTTCAGCCTGGTCAAGCGCCATCGGATTGGCATGGTGCTGGATCGCTGGGTGATTGCGCACTCGATTCGCGTCTTGCGCGAACGACAAAAACGTGGTCAGCCGGTGATTCTGTTCGTGAATATTTCACCGACCATTTTGCAGGATGAGGAATTTCTAAACTGGCTGGAGGGCGGCTTAAACAAGACTGGGGTTTCAGCCGGCCATTTGGTATTTGAAATGACAGAAACCACGGCTGAACTGTACAAACCGATTCTGCAACCCTTCCTGCTCCAGGTCAAACAGCTCGGTTGTGGCATTTCTCTGGATCATTTCAGCGGTCATGAACACTCGCAGGCGTTGGCCCAGAGTCTGCAAGCGGACTATATCAAATTGGACGCACGCTTTACCCATGACTTGCCCAATAACAAGATTCGTCAGGAAGAACTCAATGAATTAACCCACACCTTGAGCGCCCAGGGCATGACAACCATCGTCACGGGTGTTGAAGATGCCATAACGCTGCCGTTACTCTGGGCATCCGGCATTGATTATGCGCAGGGTTTTTTCCTGCAGCGGCCCCACACCGATATGAGCTACGACTTCGATCAAACGGTGTTGTAAGGGATGCGGATCGATCCCTTGACTGGATGGCTGGATACGGTGCAGCGGGTGGACTCACCGAACAGCGACGAGCGTCCGGCCCATTGCGCAATCGACTTGATCGTCGTGCATGGCATTAGCCTCCCGCCTGGCGAATTTGGCGGCCCCTGGATCGATGCGTTGTTCACCAATACTCTCGATCCAACTTTGCATCCTTATTTTGCATCCATCGCCGGACTACGCGTTTCAGCGCATTTATTAATCCGCCGCGATGGCGGGGTAACGCAATATGTGTCGTTCAACCGCCGGGCTTGGCATGCGGGCGAATCCCGGTATGCCGGTCGCCGACAGTGCAACGATTTCAGTATTGGCATTGAGTTGGAAGGCGTGGATGATCATCCCTATGATGACCGGCAATATCCAATGTTAACCGCCGTAATCCGCGCCTTGTGGAAAGCTTATCCTACCCTTTTACCCGACCGGCTGGCGGGACATGCCGACATTGCGCCAAGCCGCAAGACGGACCCCGGCCCGGCGTTTGACTGGCAACGTTTGCGCCGACTCCTGAAGAAAAGCGTCTAGATGAAGAACGCTGGATCAACCGGAGCATCTTCGCTGACCCGCTCCGCGTCAGTAACGGGGGATGTCCACGCTTGAGCCGATTCCAGAGGTTCACGCTCGCCCAGAAGCGCAGCCACCTGCTCTACCCAAGTCGCGATTAATTCACCTGCGGGCCGCTCTTCGCACAGGTGACAACCCTGACCGGCCCACAAGGCCATGAAATCGGTCAGGCCCTGTTCAGCCGCCGCTTGGCGCACATCCCGAGTCAGGAAGAGTTGCAGGGGGAATCCCGGCAGGTCGGCCTCATGGGTGGATAATTCATTGACCAGCCGATTACGCAGCACCCGACCGTGACGGCCGGTGAATACGCGGCTGAGCGTGGTAGCAATTTCGCTGCTCTGGCTTAACAACGCCTTATACGCAATATGAGCGCCGTTTTCCGGACAAGCCAGGAAAGCCGTGCCCATTTGTACCCCGGCCGCGCCCAACATCCACGCGGCGGCAATGCCGCGCCCGTCCATGATGCCGCCTGCGGCGATAATCGGCGTTGAGACATGTTTGGCCAAAAGCGGCGCCAAGGTCAAAGTACCCACCAGCCCCTGTTCCGGGTGACCAATGAAGGTGCTGCGATGCCCCCCAGCCTCAGCGCCTTGCGCGATGATGAAATCGACGCCGCTTTCCTCCAGCACAATCGCTTCGAGCAGATGCGTAGCCGCGCCTAACAGAGTGATTCCAGCGTCGCGCAGCAGGTTCAGATACTGGGCGTCGGGCACGCCAAACGTGAAGCTGAGCGCAGTGACCCGGGTTTCCAGGATCACGTCCAGTTGCTCGTCGAACCCCGGCAATTCCGGCAAGGGAGGGGGATCCGGCGGCAAGCCCAGCTCAGCGCGATAAGGCGCTAATAGCTCATGAGCGCGGCTGATGCGTTCAGCATCCATTTTGATCGGATGCGCTGCGGATAAATCGACCGCGAAGGGTTGATCCGTGCGTGTACGCACCTCGGCAATCGCCTCTCGCAGAGCATCTGCATGCAGGTCGCCACCCGCCAGGCTACCCAGCCCTCCGGCATTGGAAACGGCTGCAACCAGTTGTGGAGCGCTGGGGCCACCGGCCATGGGCGCTTGGATGATGGGATAGCGAATGTTGAGTTGTTCGGTAAGCGAGGTATTAGGCCAGTTCATGAGGATTTGGAATGGATCGTTGCGTCAGCATCTTGATTAAATTTACCCAGTAACTCCCGAACGATTACCCCTGCCAGCATCACGCCAAACAGCGCCGGCATATAGGAAATCGTCCCGTTCACCGCCCGTGGCCGACCGAGCGCATCGCCGCCAACCGGTTGATGGGGCAGGGGCGCGTGGCGCGGTTCATCGCTATAAATTACGGGATAATTCAGCGATGCGCCCTGTTTTCGCATCTGTCGACGCAGCTCACGAGCCAACGGGCATATTTGCGTCTGGTCCAACATCGTGACTCGCACCCGACGGACATCCAGACAGTTACCCGCACCCAATGCAGAAATGACCGGCGCTCCGTGCCGATGACAGGCCGCAACCAGGGCTGCTTTACAAGCGATGCTATCGATACAATCCGCAACGTAATCATAGAACGGCGGACTGCCGGCGCCTCCGATGGGCGAGGAATTGGGGGAGAGCGGCGAACCCGCAATGAGAGCATCGGCCCTTTCTGGTTGCAGAAATTCCCTAATCAAAGTTAATTCCAGCGTTGGGTCAATATCGTGCAATCGCTCGGCCATCACCTCAATCTTCGGTCGGCCCAGCGTCGAATGCAGC
>JAGRHK010000101.1 GCA_020444985.1 Candidatus Competibacteraceae bacterium | reverse complement strand
CAGCAATTTCGGCAAAAACAGCATGGCCAGGGTCACCAGCAACACTGTGGTCATCTCGACCGCGAACGATACGGGCCAAACTGGCATCCAGTTTTCGCCAAAGAAATAAACGAGTTCCTGCTGGGTCTGAAGGAACGCCTCGATCCCAGTCACGATCAGAAACAGTAACCACAGCGGCGAAGCGGCGTAAGACATCACGCCCATGAGAAAATGCAGCCGGCTTAGTGAATTGAAACCGCGAGCGAAGGCCAGTCGCAGATGTTGCAAATTGCCCTGACACCAGCGACGGTCGCGCTTGGCGTAGTCGATCAGCGTCGGCGGGATTTCTTCGTAACTGCCTTCCAGATCATAGGCTAGCCACACTTCCCAGCCAGCCCGACGCAACAGTGCGGCTTCTACGAAGTCGTGGCTGAGAATCTCGCCGCCGAACGGTTCGCGGCCTGGCAATTTGGGCAAGCCGCAATGGTCGAGGAACGGCTGAATACGGATAATGGCGTTGTGACCCCAGTAGTTGCTCTCGCCGAGTTGCCAGTAATTCAGCCCGGCGGTGAACATGCGCCCATAGAGACTGCTGGCGAATTGTAAAATCCGGGCAAACAGCGATTCGCGATTGATCGGGACAGGCGGGGTCTGGATCAGTGCGACATGCGGATGCAACTCCATCAGTCGCACCATTTCCGCCAGCGTTCGGCCTTGCATGATGCTGTCGGCGTCCAGTACGACCATATAGCGGTACCGCCCACCCCAGCGCGTGCAAAAGTCCTCCAGGTTGCCGCTCTTGCGGCTGGTGTTCTCCGGTCGGTTGCGGTAGAAAATGCGGCCCTTGCCATCCAGCGCCTGCACCATGTCCTGCCAGCGCAGTTCTTCCTCAACCCAGACCTCTGGATCGCGAGTGTCGCTGAGGATAAAGAAATCAAAATTGTCGAGTTGACCCACTTCCGCCAACGACTGGTGAATGGCGCGCAACCCGGCAAAGACCCGTTTCGAGTCCTCGTTATAAATCGGCATCAAAATCGCTGTGTGCGGTGGCGACGTAATGGAATCGGAAGGGATATCCGGCGGTTGACGGGAAATCGCCCAGCGGTCGCGCCCGAAAAGAATCACCCAGAAACCCATGAAAGCAGTCCAGAAGGAGATACAAATCCAGGCAAACAGGATCGCGTACAGGAACAGCAACAGCAATTCCATCGGACTGAAGCCGTCGGTTTGAAACACGCTGACCAGCAAACCCAGCGCGATCAGTGACGTCAAAATCACCAGCAAAAAGAAAACGAGCCGTCGCAAAGTATGTCCGGCTACTGCGAGGTGGGGAGGTTGCGCCATGACAGATTCCGTTGAGTTTTAAGTTGCAAGGTAAGCGTTCATTTCCCCTTTGATAAAGAGGGAGACTGAACGATTACGTTTTCAGATTTCAGATTTCAGATTTCAAGTTTTAAGGCCGAAGGCGCAGCAACCCCAACCAGGAAAACAGTTCAATGCGTTGCACAGGCATAGCGCCGGGGCTGGGCGCTGGGGTGGGTTCAGCGATGGCCAGGCGTATTTGCTCCAGGGCCAGTTCTGCCACACCCGGCGGGGCAAACAATGCAGCAGGCCAGCCCGGCGCTGCTCCGCTCAGCAACGCGGCGCGCGCCGCCGTGAGCCGTTGCGAGGGTTGGGGCAGTTCGAGCGTGGTCGCCAACCAGTCATCCAGTAGTTCGCCAGCCGCGATAATGGCGCGCGCCGTCCTGGATTCTTCGCCGCCAGCCGGCTCCGCCAGCCGGCGCAGCGTTTGCTCGCTCAAAGCCAGCGCCAGATGGGGATCGCTCACGCCCAGCGCTTTCCAATAGTCCTTTAGACAATCCAGGCATGTTTCATCGGAAGCAGCCGGTGGCGCGGTCGACGCCGTCCAATGTGATCGTACCGCGCCTACTTTGCCTACTTTGCCTACTTTGCTACGGTCCACTGATAACTCCAGGTCTCGGTCAGTACATCATTGCCGAGTTTCAGGAAACAGCGTAGATCAGCAGGTTTCTCTCCCTGCGGCAGCAATTCAAAGGATACCCGCCAACCATTGGTGTATGGGTTTTTGTGAGTCACTACATTTTCGATTTGGCCGCTGGAGCCGGACACGACCGCCTCAACTGGCGCATCGTCCGCGAGTTGGGCCAGACGCTCGCCGCCAAAATCGATGACGAACCGACGCCGTGAAGGATCCAGATCGCCAGCCCCGCCTGCGCCCACGCGGCTGTCCAGAGTGCGTCCGCCTGGCGACAGGCCAGACATTTTCAGAAAGAAGTTCAGCCGGTAGCTGTATTCGAGTTGCTGACCGGGCGCAACCGGCTTTTCCGGAACCCAGAACACCGCGATGTTATCGTAGCGCTCGGCGTCGCTAGGGATTTCGATCAGTTGCACGGAACCCTTGCCCCACTCGCCCTGCGGTTCAACCCAAACACTGGGTCGGATGTGGTAGTGCGCTTCCAGATCCTGATAATCGTCAAAGTTTTGATCGCGTTGCAGCAAGCCGAAACCGCGCGGGTTTCGATCTTGGAAGGCGCTGATGCGCAGCCGGGTCGGGTTGTTCAAAGGCCGCCAGATCCATTCCCCACTGCCATTGGCCATGAGCAGACCATCGGAGTCATGCACCTGGGGACGGAAGTCGTCAAAGAACCGTTCGTTTAATGCGCCATGAAAGAACATGCTGGTCAGCGGCGCGATCCCGAATTTTTGGACCTTTTCCCGAACAAACAGGTTAGCCCGCACTTCAATCTGCGTGTTGACGCCCGGTTTGATGGCAAACCGGTAAGCACCGGTCACGCTCTGGCTATCAAGCAACGCGTAGACGGTCAGTTCGGTCGCGTCCTTGCCCGGTTTTTCCAGCCAGAACTCACGGAAAAAGGGAAATTCCTCGGGTTTCGGCAGCCCGGTGTCAATCGCCAGGCCGCGCACGGAAATGCCATAGTTTTGATGCTGGCCAACGGCGCGAAAGTAGCTTGCGCCCTGGAATACCGCGACCTCGTCATAGCGCCCGTCGACATGCAGGGGATAAAGCACCTTGAACCCGGAAAATCCAACATCCTTCGGTAGATTGTCTGGCGCCTGATTCTTGCCAAAGTTGAACAGGTCATTGGCATATTCGATCGGTCGGCTTTCGCCGTCTTCAACCACATTAATAATGACGGGCTGTTTAAATAGAAATCCCAGTGGGGCGAACTGGACCTCAAAGGGCAGAGCCTCGGTGCGCCATAGGCTCTTATCCGCGCGAAACCGGATATCTCGATATTGATCGTAATCCAGCGTCTGGAAAAATTCAGGCAAGCGATTATCCGGGGCTTTGAAGGGTTGCGTTGCCAATACCTCCGCGCGGCGGCGCACATCGGCGAAATTGAACCGCTTGGGGGGAGGCGTGGTAGCCGGGGTCGCCTCAGGCACATTCGGCGCGCCCCAACTGGCGATTGGACTTGCACAAACACTCACCAATACAACAACACTCAGCAATATTTGCAGTTTCACCACGTCACAGCTCCGTTGGCGTTTAGGTTCGGTGGAATTCATGTGATCCGTTTCAGGTTAAAGAGTAAAAACGGTATTGTATTGTGGTCTGAGCGTCGCGACTATCTTGTTTAGCGGTCGGCGCGCACTCTCTATTGCGGAGCAAGAGCGTAACGGGGGTATGGATCGTTATCCTTGAAGCTGTTGGCTGATTTTTGTTAATAAATTGATTTTATTATGACTAATTATGAGTAATCGTTCGAAAAAACGCCAGACGGCGGATGCGCCGCGCCACGTCAAAGCCAGTCCCGTTGAACTGACGGTTGAAACCTTCGCCGAAGCGGCTTTTATCGCTATCGTCGGGGCGTGTTTGCATCATGCCGAGGCCAATCGTGCGGCGGTGCTGGAGGGCCAGGTCGAAGGGGTGCACCAAATGCGGGTCGCATTCCGGCGATTGCGCTCCGGCCTGAAAACCTTTCGACCCTTGATCCCGCGCGAGTGCAGCGCCGCGTTGGTCGAGGATATTCGCGGGTTAAATGAATACCTGGGACCTGCCCGAGACTGGGATGTATTCTTGGAAGAGGGCTTGGCGCCGGTTTTTGCGCATTTCCCCCGCAAGCGCAGCTTGGCGCTGTTTCAGGGTAAGGCGGTGCTCATTCGCCAACAGCACCATCACACGCTGCGCGAAGCACTGAAGCAACCGCACTATCCGTTGTTGTTGCAACGCTTTGCAGAGTGGCTGGAGCAGCGCGCCTGGCGAGAAGGTTTGAGCGATGAACAACGCGAGCGATTGGCGGAGCCGATTCCACAGTTTGCCGCGCCCTTGCTCGAAAAAAATCACCATAAAGTGGCGAGTCGTGGCGAAGCGTTCGCGGAATTGTCCGCCGAGGAACGACATGCTCTGCGCATCCGCATCAAGGAATTGCGTTATGCCCTGGATTTCTTTGCCAGTCTATACCCCGCGCCTGCCGTCAAGGCGTATCTGAGCGCGCTGTCTCGCCTTCAGGACTGCCTGGGAATCATGAATGACATCACGGTGGCGCGCCGCTTACTGGACGAAGCGAAACTTCATGGAGCCTCCGTCGCTCGGCAAGTCATCGAAGGTTGGTATGGCTGCCGACTGGACCTGCATGAGCGCCAATTTGCAGAGGTTTGGCGGCAATACCGGGAATGTGAACGCCCTTGGCAGGATTAAAGATTTTCCTTTGAGCAGACGACTACAATCATAAGGAGAGAACCTGATTCGTTTCATCTGATTCCGGAGCGCCGCCATCATGTCCAAACCCACGCTCACTCAGCAACTGATTGAACTGATCATGGCCAAGCCGGTTGTGGCGACTGATTTGGAACAGGCCGCCTTACTGACGCTGGATGCCATGGCCAACGCCATGGCGGGACGAATCAGCGAACCCGGCTCGATTTTGCTGCGCTGGGCCGGCGCGACCGAAGCGACCCACACCGCGCGTAATGCCTTTCTGCTTGGCTCGCTGACCCATATTCTGGAAACCGACGATTTACATCGCGCCTCGGTTGTGCATCCCGGTTGCGTCGTCGTACCCGCAGCTTGGGCGGTGGCCAGCCGGGAGGGCATGCGCGGCCATGCCATGCTCAAGGCGGTGTTATGGGGCTTCGAGGCCACGACCCGAGTCGGGATGGCGGTGGGACCTTTGCATTACCGTATCTGGCATAACACCGGGACTTGTGGACCCTATGGCTCGGCGATGGCAACGGCAGCGCTGCTCGGCTTGGACAGGGCGACGACCGTCCACGCGCTAGGCAATGCGGGCGCCCAGTCCGCAGGTCTCTGGCAGTTTCTGGAGGCGGGTGCCATGACCAAACATCTGCATGCTGGACGCGCGGCTGAAGCGGGCGTGTTGGCGGCAGATCTGGCGCGCTTCGGCTTTACCGGGCCGCCCAATATCCTGGAAGGCGCGAAAGGCTGGTTTACGGCGACTTGTCCCGACGCCGACCCCGAGGCGGTTGTCCGCGATCCCGATGCGCCCTGGCAGTTGTTGCAAACCTCGCTGAAACCCTGGCCCTCCTGTCGGCATACGCATCCTGCGATTGACGCTGCGCGCGAACTCCGTCGCCAGGTCGCTGCTGCCGCCATTGCGCAGGTCGAGGTGGAAACCTACGCTGCGGCGCTGGAAGTCTGCGACCGGCCCTTGCCACAAAGTGACTACGAAGCCAAGTTTTCACTACAGCACTGTGTCGCTGCGGCGCTGACCCGCGAGCTTATGGATTTCGCAGCGTTCGCTGAACCCGTCCGGATGGAGCTGGCCGCGTTGCGGGAGCGCATCACGCTGCGTCTGGCCGAACCTTATGCGTCGGCCTATCCTCGCGCCTGGGGCAGTGCGGTGACCGTGACTACCTTGGGGGGAGAACAATTGACGGTGCGTCGGACCCATGCCAAGGGCGATCCCGAAGCGCCGCTCTCACCGGTGGAGTTGATCGCCAAGGCGCGCATGTTGATGAATTATGGCGGGGTGCATGAGGCAGACCGGTTAATCGATGCGATTTTAGCGCTATCGGATGATTCCGTGCTGCCGCCTTTGCCGGAGATGCCGGCTTTTTTGGCAGTGCAACAAAATAATGGGGGATAACTTATTGTTTAAGCAACATTCGTTGTTTTTTGTCGAAAAACAACGAAAAATAGTATGTTTACTCTAAATCTTTTGGTAGAATAGCAATCGTGTGGTGGGCGCTATAGCTTCTGCTCAGTTCACCGCACATCCTCCTTTGGTGGTTTTTGGCCGGACGCTCTTTTGTCCGGCCCTTTTTGTTTTCAGGGTGCCGAAACTGATTTGAGCGCCAAGACAGGCATGATCGGGTTTCGTCGCATTCCGCCCAAACCACCCGGTTGCG
>JAGRHK010000100.1 GCA_020444985.1 Candidatus Competibacteraceae bacterium | reverse complement strand
CCGCCGACGGTTCCGACGACCGCGCCCAGGGCAACCGCAATTTATGATCATCAGGCGGCGTTGCGCGACCTGCTGGACTGGTTGGAAAAAACCCCCGGTCTACCCGCAGTAGTCGCGGCAGGCCATCGGGTGGTGCATGGCGGCGAAGAGTACAGCGATCCGCAATTGCTCACACCCGAGACCGTGACGCGCCTGGAGCATTTCATTCCGCTGGCGCCGCTGCATCAACCGCATAATTTAGCCGGGATTCGCGCCCTGCGCGCAGTGCGGCCTGATCTGCCCCAGGTCGGTTGTTTTGACACCGCTTTCCACTATGTTCAACCGGAACTAGCCAAGCTGTTCGCCCTGCCGCACACCTACCGTGAGGAAGGCGTGCGCCGCTATGGTTTTCATGGACTTTCTTATGAATATATCGC
Organism: Candidatus Competibacteraceae bacterium; assembly: GCA_020444985.1. Classification (GTDB taxonomy): domain Bacteria; phylum Pseudomonadota; class Gammaproteobacteria; order Competibacterales; family Competibacteraceae; genus UBA2383. Next base: position 5,955 of record JAGRHK010000100.1, on the reverse strand, counting down.
TGGCGCGCTGGCCGAGATTGCCGGAACATCGGCGACGGGCCGGGTGGTGGTGGCGCATCTGGGCAATGGCGCGAGCATGTGCGCCATGCGCGACGGGCAGAGCGTAGCCAGCACTATGGGCTTCACCGCCGTGGAAGGACTGCCGATGGGGACGCGCACTGGCTCGCTCGATCCGGGAGTGTTGATCTACTTGATTGAACGACATGGCATGGGCGCGAAGGATCTGACTAATCTGCTTTATAAGCAGTCCGGCCTGCTAGGATTGTCGGGCATCAGCAATGATATGCGTGAATTGCTGGCCAGTTCCGATCCCAGCGCGAAGCTGGCGGTGGATTACTTCTGCTACCGGATCGCCCGCGAACTGGGTTCCCTGGCAGCGGCGCTGAACGGGTTGGATGCGCTGGTATTCACCGGCGGCATTGGTGAACATGCGGCCGCGGTGCGCGAACAGGTCTGCACCCGTTCCGGCTGGCTGGGCATCGAGATGGACCCGGCGGCGAATGCGGAAAGCCGCCGGCGCATTGACCGGTCCGGCAGTCGCGTCGCGGTGTGGGTGCTGCCAACTAATGAAGAGCTGATCATCGCTCGGCATACTCGGCAGTTGGTGTTGGGGAAGTAGGTTTCATGGTCATCTGATGATCACGATCAACGGCGTCATCCATCGCGTTTAGCAAATGACTGGACACGGCGCTATGCAGCGCCTCGACCCGCTCTATACCCACCTGACCGGCTTCAATCTGATCGAGGCCAGCGCCGGCACGGGTAAAACCTACACCATTACCGCGCTCTATGCGCGTCTAGTGGTGGAGGCGCATATTCCGGTCAACCGTATTCTGGTGGTCACCTACACCAATGCCGCCACCAAGGAACTACGCGACCGCATTCGGAATCGGTTAGTGCAAATTCGCCACGCCTTCCTGCGCGGCCGCGCCGATGACGAGGATGAACTGGCGGTGCGCTTGCTGGATTTGACTCCGGACCGGGAACTGGCTATTCGACGCCTCAGCAACGCCCTGCGCGGCTTCGATGAATCCGCCATTTTCACCATCCACGGCTTTTGCAAGCGGGTGCTGGGCGACAACGCTTTTGAAAGCGGCCTGTCGTTCGATACCGAATTGATGGCCGATACGCGCGAGTTGCTGCGTGAGATTGTCGAGGATTTCTGGCGCCAGCAGTTCTATCCCGGCTCACCGCTGGTGGTGCAATACTTTCTCGATCGGGGCGACAGCCCGGAGACCTTGCTTCGACAGGTCGAACCGCATCTGGGCAAACCCTATTTACGGGTAATGACTCCGACCGGACCGGCGGATGGCGCGGCGCTGGAACAGGCTTTCATCGCGGCCTTTCAGAAAGCGCGCGACTGGTGGCGGCAGGATCGCGCCGCCATCGAGGATCTACTGCTGACGTCGCCGGCGTTGAACCGCACAAGCTATAGCGTAAAGTCCATTCCCGGCTGGTTGGAAACGATGGACGCTTATTTGAGCGCCGATCCGCCGCGCCTGACTTTGTTCAACAAGTTTGAGCAGTTTACGACGTCCAAACTGCACGCTTCGCCCAAAAAAGGCCAGACGCCGCCACAGCACCCTTTTTTCGATGCCTGTGAAGTCCTGAAAACGGCCTGCGAAGCGCTGGCGGATTACTGTCGCTACCAGATTCCGGTGCAATTGCTGGCGTACTGTAACGAGGAACTGGCCCTGCGCAAGCGGCGACAACAGTTGCAGTCCTATGACGACCTGCTGTTGGATTTGCACCGCGCGCTGCACGATGATGGCCAGCGCGGCGCGGCGCTGATTGAAACGCTGCGCAACCGCTACGCTGCAGCGCTGATTGATGAATTCCAGGACACCGACCCAGTGCAATATGCGATTTTTCGCCGCATCTACGTCGGGACCGGCAAGCCGGTGTTTCTGGTCGGCGATCCGAAACAGGCTATTTACAGCTTTCGGGGCGCAGATATCTTTGCCTACCTGACTGCCCGGCGCGACACGGTCCACCAACACACCCTGGAGGTGAACTGGCGCTCGGCGCCGCGCCTACTGACGGCGCTTAACGCCTTATTCGGCGCGGTCCGGGAGCGACCCTTCCTATTCGACGGCATCCCCTTCCATCCCGCTATTCCTGCGGAACGCAAGGAGCATCCGCCCCTGTTGATTCAGGGCCGGCTGGAGCCGCCCTTGCAACTCTGGCTGGTGGAGTCGGGCCATTCCGGCAAGCCCATGAACAAAGGCGTCGTCAGCGAACAGGCGGCCCGCGCGACAGCAGCGGAAATTGCCCGGTTGCTGAACCTGGGCGCGCGCCATCAGGCCTGCATCGGCGAGCGACCTCTGAGCGGCGGCGACATTGCCGTGCTGGTGCGCAGCCATTGGCAGGGTCGTTTGATCCGCCGACAGTTATTGCATCTGAACGTACCTAGCGTCCAGCACGCCGATGACAGCGTATTCCTTACGGATGAGGCCCAGCAACTGGAATGGTTGCTGGCGGCCATCGCGGAACCTGGCCATGAGGGCCGTGTGCGCACGGCGCTGGCGTCTGCGCTGTTCGGACTCAACGGGGAAACCCTGTATCAACTGCATGAGGAAGAACAAATCTGGGCGCGTTGGCTGGAAAAATTCCAGGATTACCGGGAATTGTGGCAGGAACACAGTTTCATGCACTGCTTTCGCGCCTGGCTGATCAACGAAGGCGTCCCGGAGCGTCTGTTGGCCTTCCGGGATGGGGAGCGGCGCTTGACCAATGTGCTGCATGTGGTGGAACTGCTGCATGTCGCCAGTCGCACGCATCCCGGCATGGCAGGGCTGCTCAAGTGGCTGAGCGATAACCGCCGCCTGCCGCCTCACAAGGATGAAGAACAGCAGTTGCGCCTGGAAAGCGACGAGAATTTGGTGCGCATCGTCACGGTCCACAAGAGCAAGGGACTGGAATATGAAGTCGTGTTCTGCCCGTTTCTCTGGGATGGCCGGCTGCGCGCCGGTGAAGAGGATCGCGTGCTGTATCATGACCCGGCTGATCTGCAACGCTCTATTCTTGCGATCGGCGTTGCCGAAGAGGATCCGGCGGTCCACTACGCCCGGCGTGAGGAAATGGCCGAAAGCCTGCGTCTGTTCTATGTAGCGCTGACCCGCGCTAAACAGCGTTGTACCCTGGTCTGGGGCAAGATTAAAGATGCGGACACAGCGCCAGCGGCTTGGCTATTGCACCATCCCGCCGCAGTCGGGTTGTCCCAGGATGCGCTGGAAGTCGCCCGCCAGCGCTTTGATCACCTCACGTCCGCAGCTTTTCTCAGCGACCTGCAAGGCGCTTTCGCCCCAGCAGGCGAGAGCGTGGCCATGGAGCCGTTACCCCAGGAAGTAGGTAGCCGTTATCAGCCGCCAGCGGTGGAGGAACCCGAACTACAGGCGCGGGTCTTCAACCGATCGCTGGCTGAATTCTGGCGCGTGGGCAGTTTTACTTCGCTCACCGCCGGCCTGTCAGCGGAAATGCCGGACCATGACCTGAGCGTGGCGACTCCGCCGCTGGAAGGGGAGTTAACCGTTGCGCCCCGACGGGATACGTTCAACTTTCCGCGCGGCGCACGAGCGGGGAACTGTTTACACGCCATTTTCGAACGGTTGGATTTCAGTCAGCGTCATCGGGAGCGGCTGGAGCGCGTGGTGGAACGCGCCTTAGCCGGACACGGCCTGGCCGCAGAGGAGTGGACGCCGGTGGTGAGCGACTGGGTGGAGCGCGTGCTGGCGATGCCGCTGGACGGCCGCGAGCTGCGGCTGAGCGGGGTGACGCTGGATCGCCGCTTGAACGAGCTGGAGTTCTACTATCCAGTAAAGCATCTTCGTCCTGAGGCGTTGCGGGAGGTTTTGAAACAGCATGGCTATGCCGCCGGTCCGTTCCGGGAGATGATCGACCGTTTAGAATTTAATCCCTTGCGCGGTTATATGAAGGGTTTTATCGATCTGGTGTTTGAAGCGGAGGGGCGGTTCTACCTGGTTGATTACAAATCCAACTGGCTCGGCGCGGAACCGACGGCCTATCAGCCGGAGCGGCTGGCGGAGACCATGTCCCGCGAGGCGTATGTGTTGCAATATCTGATTTATACCGTAGCGCTGCACCGTTATTTGCAATTCCGGGTGTTCGATTATGACTATGAGCGGCATTTCGGCGGGGTGTTTTATCTGTTTCTGCGCGGCATGGACCCCGCATGGAGTGCGAATTGCGGAGTGTTTCATGACCGCCCGACAGCAGCGCTGGTCGCGGCGCTGGATGCTCTGGTGGGGCGGCTTAAAACTTAAAGCTTAAAAATTCTATAGACTTGTGGCGAGCGTCACTGCTGATCGCCTATTCCCATCTTTCCCTTCTGGAGAACCGTTTCATGGATTTCTTGCTTGATCCACAGGTCTGGGCCAGCCTGATTACCCTGACTGCGCTGGAAATCGTGCTGGGTATCGATAACCTGTTGTTCATCGCTATTCTGTCCAACAAACTGCCGGAGCATCAGCAACGTGCGGCGCGGCGGAGCGGATTGGCGCTCGCGGTCATCACCCGCCTGTTGTTGCTGGCCAGCATATTCTGGCTGGCCAAGGCCACCGCGCCGCTATTCACCGTGTTTGAGCATCCGGTCTCGATCCGCGATCTGATTCTGCTGGGCGGCGGCCTGTTCCTGCTGGCCAAGGGCGCGACCGAAATTCACGCGACCGTGGATGGGGTGGAGGGGGAGATGCGCGAGGCCAAAGCGGCGAGTTTTATCGCGGTCATTGTGCAAATCATGATTCTGGACATCGTGTTTTCGCTGGACAGCGTCATTACTGCTGTGGGCATGGCCCAGCACCTGGGCGTCATGGCCGCTGCGATTATCATTGCTGTCGGCATCATGATGTTCGCTGCCGAACCGCTGAGCCGATTTATCAACACCCATGTTTCAGTGAAGATGCTGGCGCTAAGCTTCCTGATTCTGGTCGGCACCGCGCTGATCGCGGACGGCATGGGCTTTCATATTCCCAAGGGCTATCTGTATTTCGCTATCGCGTTTTCTGTGGCGGTTGAGGCGCTCAACCTGACCGCGACCAAACGCCGCCGGCAACGCGCGGCGCAAGCGATTGTCCCACATTGAAATCGGAGGGCATCATGGGCACTGAAATTGAACATAAATTTTTGCTCCGCGATGACCGCTGGCGTCATCAGATCGAGTCTTCGGTACGAATGCGCCAAGGCTACCTGACCAGCGACGCGCGATGCTCGGTGCGGGTGCGGGTGGCGGGCAATCAGGGGTTTCTGAACCTGAAGAGCGGGACCTTGGGTATTCAGCGCAGTGAGTATGAATATCCTATCCCGCTGACGGAGGCCGAGGAAATTCTGGATACCTTGTGCGAGAAACCGCTGCTGGAGAAGACTCGTCATTACCTGCATGTCGGAGAGCATTTGTGGGAAATCGACGAGTTTGCCGGCGATAACGCCGGGTTGATCGTGGCGGAAGTGGAATTGCGCCGACCGGATGAACCGTTCACCCGGCCCGACTGGGTCGGGGAAGACGTGTCGCATGACATCCGCTATTACAACTCGCAGTTAGCCCGGCATCCCTATCAGAGCTGGTCATGTCCGAACGGTTGATCCGCGTCAGTCTGGCGACGCAACGGCTGGAGTTGCTGGAAGGGTCGGAGCTGATGGCGACCTATCCGGTATCGACCGCCCGCAACGGTCCCGGCGAACGTCAGGGCAGCGGATGTACCCCGCGCGGCTGGCATCGCATCCGCATCCGGATTGGCGCGGGACAGCCGGTTAACGCCGTTTTCGTCGGGCGCCGACCGACCGGCGAAATTTACCATCCCGACTTGGCAGCCCGGCATCCGCAGCGGGACTGGATTCTGACCCGCATTCTATGGCTGACCGGACTGGAATCGGGATGCAACCGGGGGGGCGATTGCGACACGTTGCGCCGGTTTATCTACATCCACGGCTGCCCGGACA